>NZ_PCZU01000187.1:0-25126 GCF_002887785.1 Rhodococcus sp. ENV425 | reverse complement strand
TCGCGGCCGTACGGCAGGCGTTTGCCGAGAACTTCGCCCGCCGTGGGGAGTTGGGCGCTGCCTGCTGCGTCTACTACCGCGGCGAGAAGGTGGTCGATCTGTGGGGCGGGGTACGGGACAAGGCGACCGGCGAACCCTGGGAACGGGACACCATGGCGCTGGTGTTCTCCGCCACGAAGGGGATGGCCGCCATGACCGTCGCGCTGGCCCATTCCCGTGGATGGCTCGATTTCGACGAGCGCGTCTGCACCTACTGGCCCGAGTTCGCGCAGAACGGCAAGGAACGGATCACCGTCCGCCAACTGCTGGCCCACCAGGCCGGGCTGTTCGGTTTCGACGAGCCGGTGGATGTCGGGGTCATTGCCGATCCGGACCGGCTGGCCGCGATCATGGCTCGCCAGAGACCGGAGTGGGAGCCGGGGGCGCGGCAGGCCTACCACGCGATCAGCCTCGGCTTCTATCAGGGTGAACTCGTTCGCCGGGTCGACCCACAGCACCGCACGCTGGGGCAGGTCTTCCAGGACGAGATCGCGACCCCGCTGGGGCTGGAGTTCTACATCCGTCTCCCGGCCTCCGTTCCCGACGCCCGACTTGCCCCGCTGGTGATGCGGAACCCCTTCCTGAACCTCGCTGAGCTGTCGCCGCGGCTGTTTCCGGCGTTCCTGAACAAGCGGTCGGTGTTCTACCGCTCGCTGGTCGCCAACCCGGGAACGCTCGTGGCAATGGACGCGGACACGATCTACGCACGCGATCTGGAGGCACCGTCCGGCGGAGGCGTGGGCACGGCACGCGCCCTGGCGCACGCCTACGGCGTCCTGGCCACCGGCGGTGCGGAACTCGGCATGCGCCCGGACACGCTGCACGAACTGACGGCCCCGCCGGTGCCGCCCCGGAACGGATTCCACGACGCGTGCATGCTCGGGGACATCCGGTTCTCCCTCGGTTTCATGCGCCCGAGTCCCGACTGGTCTTTCGGCGGGCCCCGGTCGTTCGGCGCGCCCGGTGCCGGCGGCTCCTTCGGCTACGCCGATCCGGATGCCGGGATCGGCTACGGCTACGTCTGCAACCGCATGGGCAAGTCTCGAAACGATCCGCGCGACGTCGCTTTACGTGCCGCGATGACCCGCGCCGTAACGTCGACCTGATCCGGGGCGGTCGCGTACCCGGCCCCGGGGGGAATCGATCGAAAGACCCCTCCGGACAAGGTGTTCGGCGGATGTCAGGCCTTCGACAGCGCCGTCGGGTGGGGTTCGGTGTCGACGCCGGGGATGCCGCGCCCGCGCAGGGAAGCCCCGGCCGTCTCTGCCACGAAGTACAGCGCGACGAGGCCGACGACGCATGCCCCCATCATGTAGAAGGCGGGCACCAGGTCGTTGCCGGTCCGTTCCACCAGCCACTCGTTGACCGCCGGTGCGGTCCCGCCGAACAGCGACGTCGAGACGTTGTAGGCGATCGCGAAGCCGGCGAAGCGCACGTGGGTGGGGAACATGGCCGGGAATGTCGCCGAGATGGTCGACAGCTGCAGGACGTACAGCAGACCGAGGACGGTGAACGCGACGATCGCCCACCCGAAGCTGATGCTCATGAGCTTGTACATGGGAACCGCGAAGAGCAGCAGGCCGCCCATCGAGATCGTCCACATCGGCTTGCGGCCGATCCGGTCGGACAGGGCGCCCGCGAACGGGATGACGGCCATCATCGCGAGCTGGCCGATCACGACGAGGAACAGCGACGCGGTGCTCGACAGCCCGATGCGGTTCTCGAGGTAGGTGGGCATGTAGCTCAGCAGGGTGTAGTTGCAGACGTTGAGGGCGACGACCAGGCCCATCAGGGTCAGGATGGGCCGCCGGTACTGCACGAGCAGGTCCTTGAACTGCGTGCCGGTGTCGTGCTCGACGGCGCCCTCGGCTTCGAGTTCCCGGAACACCGGGGTGTCGTCGAGCCTGGACCGCAGGTACAGGCCCACCAGGGCGAGCGGTCCGGCGACGAAGAACGGCAGACGCCAGCCCCACGTGCTCATGAACGCGTCGGTGGAGACCAGGTCGACGAACAACACGATGAGCGCGCCGAACGAGAACCCGCCGAGGGTGCCGAACTCCAGGAAGCTGCCGAAGAACCCGCGCTTGCGGTCGGGGGAGTACTCGGCCATGAACGTCGCGGCGCCGCCGTACTCGCCGCCGGTCGAGAAGCCCTGGATCATGCGCAGCAGAACCAGCAGCAGCGGCGCCCAGAACCCGATGGACGCGTACGACGGGACGGCGCCCAGCAGGACGGTCGCGGTGCCCATCAGGATGATCGTGAGCGCGAGCACCTGTCGGCGGCCGAGGCGGTCGCCGAGGGGGCCCCACACCAGCCCGCCGAGGGGACGAACGAGGAAGGACACGGCGAAGACGCCGAGGGTGAGCAGGGTTGCCGACTCGAGATCGTCGGGGAAGAACGCGTCGGCGATGTAGGTGGCGGTGTAGGCGTACACGCCGTAGTCGAACCACTCGGTGAAGTTCCCCATGGCAGAGGCGCTGATGGCGCGCCGTAGATGCCCCGGTGGGACCTCCTGGGGCTCACCCTTCCGGCCGGCGTTGGTGGTGCTCACGACACTTCCCTTCGTTCGGACAACCGTCCCTGCGTACCCACAGAGCGCACGCGGGATCCGGTCGATGCGACGATGGAGAGAGTTCGTTACTGTTCCGTAATTGTTCTTCTGGGGTTTCCCGCATGGTGGACGCCGCCGCGCGCACGGAGGTGGGGGGTGCGAGCGGTTCAGTCGTGGTCCAGCGCGCCGGCCTTCAGCGCCGCGGCGTTGATGCGGGTGAGCACGTCGTGCAGTTCCTCCAGCTCGGCCAGGCTCACGCCGAGCTTGCGGACGACCGTCTCCGGGACCGTCGCGGCCCGCGCCCGCAGGGCCCGGCCTTCGTCGGTCAGGTCGACGACGAGTTGCCGCTCGTCCAGCGGGCTGCGGGTGCGGGTGATCAACCCGGTCGACTCGAGCCGCTTGAGCAACGGCGACAGGGTGGGGGAGTCCAGCTGCAGGGCCCGGCCGATCTCCTTCACCGACATCGGGGCGTCGCCCCACAGGGCCAGCATCACCAGGTACTGCGGGTGGGTCAGGCCGAGCGGCTCGAGCACCGGCCGGTACACCGAGAGCACCGCCCGGTTGGCGACGGCGAGCGCGAAGCAGACCTGACGGTCCAGGGCGAGCGGGTCGTCCGTCGCCCTCGCCGACCCGGCTTCGACCCCGGCCGACTGCGGGCGGGCCTCCGTGCTCATGGTCTCGATGCTACCCAACCGGTGACCTGCCCATTGCCGTCGCCTCGCACCCGCTGCCGCGCCCCCTCCCGGCGGCGGTGTTACGCGGCGATGACGGGATTCCGGCCGATGTGAGCTCCACGAAATGCGGCGTTGTTCCAGGGATGACCAACGCGAAATCGACTGCACGTCTACTGATTGCAGGCCGCAGCCGGGCGAGATCACCGGCGCGCCCGCCGAATCCACCGATCTCCGAGGAGAACTCAGTGACCGACATCGAGCAGACCATTGCCGACAACATCGCCAGGTCCCTGGCCGAGATCCCCCATCCGGCACTGCCCAAGGGCACCAACCTCTACGGCTCGACCAAGATCTTCCCCGACTATCGGGCCGAGGACGGCGAGTGCTACTTCACCCTCGTGCACGGCATCGCCCACGAGTCGTCGGTGAGCTTCGTCGCGGTCCTGCAGGCCACGCGCGCGCTGCGCAAGGGCTTCGAGTCGGCCATCTACTTCTACGGCACCGGAGCGATGAATGCCGTTGCCACACGCGGCTTCCCGACGACAGGTGACAACGGGTTCCCGGGTGAGCAGAACATCAACGACGCGCTGACCACCTTCATCACGGAGGGCGGCAAGGTCTTCGTGTGCCGGTTCGGCCTCGCGCTGCACGGGCACCGGGAGGAGGACCTGATCGAGGGCGCCATTCCCGCCCACCCCCTCGACGTGCAGGACGCGATCATCCACTACGCCCGCAAGGGCGCCATCATCAACTCCACCTACATGGTCTGAAGGGTGACACCATGAGCGGTCTCTCGACCCGGGTCGACCTGGCCGTCCGCGGCATCCGGTCCCTCGAGGCGCCGGTGCACAGGCGTTCCGGCGCCGGCCCGAGCGACGACGGGCACGTCCTGATCGGCGGGGTGGGCGGCGCGATCCCGATCCGGTCCGACAGCCCGTACACGGTGGACGGCACCCGGCTGCTGCTGGACGGAACGGACACGGGCCTCGACGTCGAGCCGGTGCGCCGGCCCAGGTTCTACGACCTGCAGACCGCGGACGGCGTCTCCTACGAGAAGATCGCCCGCCTGCACGGCGCCGACGTCCTGGCCACCACCGTGGTGCAGACCTGTATCCGGTACGACCCCGACCAGCGCTGCCGCTTCTGCTCGATCGAGGCGTCGCTGGCGGCGGGTTCGACGGTCGCGGTCAAACGTCCCGAGCAGCTCGCCGAGGTCGCCGCGGCCGCGGTCCGCCTCGACGGGGTCACCCAGATGATCATGACCACGGGCACCTCCGCCGGGACGGACCGGGGCGCCCGCCACCTGGCCCGCTGCGTGCGCGCGGTCAAGGCGGTCGTGCCGCACCTCGCCGTCCAGGTGCAGTGCGAACCGCCCGGCGATCTCGCCACCCTCACCGACCTGCGCCGGGCGGGCGCCGACTCGATCGGCATCCACGTCGAATCCCTCGACGACGGCGTGCGCCGGCGCTGGATGCCGGGCAAGGCGACGGTTCCGCTCGCCGAGTACCGGGCGGCGTGGGCCGAGGCCGTGCGCGTCTTCGGGCGCAACCAGGTCTCCACCTACCTGCTCGTCGGACTCGGCGAGGACGCCGACGAACTCGTCGCCGGTGCAGCCGAACTCATCGCGATGGGGGTCTACCCGTTCGTGGTGCCGTTCCGGCCCCTCGCCGGCACCCTCGCCGTCGACGTCGACGGGGCGGCGGCCCCCGACGCGACGCTGCTCGAGGACGTCACCCGGCGCGTCGCCGCGCAGCTGCGGGCGGCGGGCATGGCCGGCTCCGACCAGAAGGCCGGATGCGCCGCGTGCGGCGCGTGCAGCGTGCTGCAGAACGCGGGAGGCTGACATGACATCCGAATCCGGTTCCCGGACCACCGAACTGTTCGACCCCGCGGTGCTCGCCGGTCCCGCACCGGCGCCGCCGCCCGGCTTCCTCGTGCGCGCGGCGGCCCACGCCGGCGACGTGGCCGCCTACCACCGGCTGCGCCGCGAGACGTTCGTGCTCGAGCAGGGACTGTTCGCGGGCAGCGACCGGGACGACCTCGACGACGATCCCCGCACCGTCGTCCTGGTCGCTGCCGCACCCGACGGCGCCGTCCTCGGCGGGGTGCGGCTCGCCCCGGCCACCGACGGCGTGGACCTCGGCTGGTGGACCGGCAGCCGCCTGGTCGTCGACAGCCGCAGCCGCCACGGCGGCGGCATCGGCCGGGCCCTCGTCCGCGCGGCCTGCGCGTACGCCGAGTCCCACGGCGTGCTGCGCTTCGACGCGACCGTGCAGGCACCCAACGAGCCGATGTTCACCCGACTCGGTTGGGTCCGCCGGGACGACGTCGTCGTCGCCGGTGCCCCGCATGTGCTGATGCAGTGGCCGCTCGACCGCATCGAACGGCTCGTCCGGTCCACGAAATCGGTCCTGGCGCAGGTCTTGGCGCCGTTGGACCGGGATCCGGACGGGCTCGGTGGCAACGGGTTTCGTGGCGACGACGGTGCGCCCGTCCCCGGCAGCGACCTCGTCGCGGCGTGCGACGCGATCGTGCCGGCGATGGTCCAGCGCGATCCCGAGTGGGCGGGCTGGTGCGCGGCCCTGGTCAACCTCAACGACCTGTCCGCGATGGGTGCGACGCCGGTCGGGATGCTCGACGCCGTCGGCGCCCCCAACCGCTCGGTGCTCACCCGCGTGCTCCGCGGGCTGGCGCACGCCGGCCGGATGTGGAACGTGCCGATCCTCGGTGGCCACACCCAGCTCGGCGTCCCCGCCGCGCTGTCGGTCACCGCGCTCGGCGCGGCGGCCGAGCCGATCCCGGCGGGCGGTGGCTCCGCGGGCCACGACCTCCGCCTCACCGTGGACCTGCGCGGCCGGTGGCGACCGGGATACACCGGACAGCAATGGGATTCCACCTCGACGTGCACGTCCGAGGAGCTCGCGCTGCTCGGGTCCTTCGTCCGCCGCGCGCGGCCGGCGGCGGCCAAGGACGTGAGCATGGCCGGACTCGCCGGCACCGTCGGGATGCTGGCCGAAGCGAGCGGCGTCGGCGCCGTCCTCGACGTCGCGAGGATTCCCCGGCCGGCGGGCCCGACGATGGGCGACTGGATGGCGTGCTTCCCGGGCTTCGCGATGGTGACCGCGGACCGGCCCGGACGCCCCACGCCGCCGAGCGGACCGGCCGTGTCCGCGGTGTGCGGGGAACTGACCACACGACCGGGGGTCGGCCTGCGCTGGCCCGACGGCATGATCACGAACGCGGTGCACGGCACCGTCACAGGATTGGGAAGAGCATGAGCGAGATCGGAATCTCGGTCGCGGCGGCGGAATTCGGCCGCGACATGGAGCAGTCCTACGCGACGATCGCGGCACTGATCGACCAGGCCCGCGCCCGCGGCAGCGACCTGCTGGTGCTGCCCGAAGCGTGCCTCGGCGGGTACCTGCCGAGCCTCGGCGGTGGCGACGAGAGCGAGGCGGCGCGGGAGCGGCGCCTGCGCGCGCTGCCGCCGGCGCTCGCACTCGACGGACCGGAACTGCGGCGGGTCGTGGACCTCGCCGGCGACCTCGTGGTGACCCTGGGCTTCTGCGAGGCCGACGGGCCGACCCGCTACAACGCGGCCGTGACGCTGCACGGCGACGGCATCCTCGGCTCCTACCGCAAGGTGCACCAGCCGCTGGGCGAGAACCTCTGCTACGACGCCGGCGACCGCTACGCGGCGTTCGACACGCCGATCGGCCGGATGGGCATGCAGATCTGCTACGACAAGGCGTTCCCCGAGGCCGCCCGCGCCCTGGCCCTCGACGGCGCGGAGATCGTCACGTCGCTGTCCGCCTGGCCGACGGCCCGGACCGCGCAGGCCGCGGCTCTCGCGGACGATCGGTGGACGCAGCGCTTCGACATCTACGACCGGGCCCGGGCCACCGAGAACCAGGTGGTGTGGGTGGCGTCCAACCAGGCCGGCACCTTCGGGTCGCTGCGGTTCGTGTGCAGCGCCAAGATCGTCGGGCCGGGTGGGAAGATCCTGGCGACCACCGGCACCGACCCCGGCCTCGCGTCCGCCCGGCTCGACGTGCGCGCCGAACTCGACGCGATCCGCGGCGGCGGCATGTACAACCTGCGGGACCGGCGGCCCGAGGTCTACGGCGACGTGGTGGCCCCCAACCTGGTGACCGGGACGCAGCTGAGCCGCGAGCAGCGGCCGGCGTCCCTCCGCGGGGCAGGGGTGCCGGCCCATGCCTGAAATGACCTACACGGTGCGGTGGCCCGACGGCCGCGCCGGCGAGTACTACTCGCCGTCCCTGGTGATGCACGACCATCTGACCGCGGGCGCGGAGTACGCCGTCCGGGACTTCGTCGACCGCACTCGCCTGGCCCTCACCGAGGCGAGCGAACGCGTGCGCGCCAAGTTCGGCATGTACTGCACCTCCGCGGCCGCGACGCTCGCGGAGATCGAGGCGGCGGCCGGTCGTTACGAACCCGATGCCGTCGTGCGGGTGCTGGCCCTGGATCCGCCCACCGTCGACGCCGCGCCGGGCGGCGCCGGCGCAGCCCACCGACCGGAAGGAACAGTCCGATGATCGAGAACCGTGACGTCGTCGTCGTGGGCGGGGGCCAGGCCGGTCTGTCCGTCAGCTGGCACCTCGTGCAGCGGGGCATCGACCATGTGGTGCTCGAACGGGACGGCATCGCCCACGAGTGGCGCGACAGCCGGTGGGACAACTTCACCCTCGTCACCCCCAACTGGCAATGCAACCTGCCCGGCTACAGCTACCGCGGCGACGATCCGGACGGGTTCATGACCCGCGACGAGACGTACGCGTTCGTCCGCGGCTACGCCGGCACCTTCCACCCGCCGGTGCGCGAGGGCGTCGCGGTCACGTCGGTGACGCAGGCGGCCGGCGGCGGCTTCGATGTGCAGACCACCGCAGGCCCGATCCGGGCGCGGCAGGTCGTCGTCGCCACCGGCGGCTACCACGAGCCCGTGGTGCCGCGGTACGCGGAGAAGCTGCCCGCGCACCTCACCCAGCTGCACTCCTCGCGGTACAGGTCGGCGTCCGCGCTGCCGGACGGTGCGGTGCTGGTGGTCGGCAACGGGCAGTCCGGCGCGCAGATCGCCGAGGACCTCATGCTCGCCGGCCGGCAGGTCCACCTGGTGACCGGGAGCGCACCGCGGGTGGCGCGGTTCTACCGCGGGCGGGACTGCGTGGCCTGGCTGCACGACATGGGCACCTATGACGTGCCCATCGCCGAACACCCCGGCGGAACCGCCAAACGGGAGAACACCAATCACTACGTCACGGGCCGCGACGGCGGTCGCGACATCGACCTGCGGTCCTTCGCCCTCGAGGGGATGCGCCTCTACGGCAGGCTGCTCGGTGTGGACGACGGAGTGCTGCGTGTGGCGCCCACCCTCGGCGCGTCGCTCGACGCGGCCGACGCCGTGGCCGAGAGCATCAAGGACCTGATCGACGACCACATCGCGCGGGAGGGCATCGACGCCCCGCCGGAGGAGCGGTACGTCCCGGTGTGGCGACCCGCCGAGGAACCCACCGGCCTGGACCTGGACACCGCCGGGATCGGCTCGGTGATCTGGTCGATCGGATTCCGGACGAACTACCGCTGGCTGCACGCCGGGGTCTTCGACGGTGCCGGTCTGCCGTGCCACAATCGGGGCGTGACCTCGGTGCCCGGCCTGTACTTCCTTGGCCTGCCCTGGCTGCACACGTGGGGATCGGGACGGTTCGCCGGAATCGCCCGCGACGCCGAACACCTCGCGGACCGGATCGAGCTCGAGGCCGGACTGCGGGCCTCGATCGGCGCCCCGGCCTGACGGGCGCCGCATGACGCGCATCGCCGCCCTGGCCGGTCACTTCGGACGCGACGTGCCGCGGGCCCTGCTCAAACTGGAGACCCTGATCGAGTCCGCGCGACGGGACCGCATCGAGCTGCTGGTGCTGCCCGACGCGTGCCTCGGCGGGTACATCTCGGACCTGCGCCGGCCCGACCCGGACGACCTGCCGCCCGCACTGTGGCGGGACGGACCCGAACTCGACGCGCTCGCCCGGATGGCGGGCGAGATGACCGTGTGCGTCGGCTACACCGAACGGGACGGGGATCTGCGGTACAACGCCGCCGCCTGCGTCACCGGCGACGGGATTCTCGGCACCCACCGCAAGGTGCACCAGCCGGCCGGGGAATTCCTCGCCTACGCGCCGGGCGACCGGTTCGAGGCCTTCGACACCCCGGTGGGTCGCATGGGGATGCTGATCGACTACGACAAGACGTTCCCCGAGTCCGCCCGCACGCTGGCGCTGGACGGCGCACGGATCGTCGCCGCGCTGTCGGCGTGGCCCGCGAGCGTCACCGACCGGGCGGCCCGGCTGCCGCAGGACCGGCAGTCCCGGCTGTTCGACCTGTACGACGCGGCCCGCGCCGCCGAGAACCAGGTCGTGCTCGTCTCGTCCAATCAGACCGGGATGCAGGGCGGCATGCGCTTCCTCGGGCAGGCGAAGATCGTCGGCCCGGGTGGCGAGGTGCTCGCCCGCACGGGCACCAAAGGCGGGCTCGCCGTCGTCGACATCGACGTCGAGGTCGAGGTGGAACGGGCCCGCCGGGTGCTGCACCACCTGGCCGAGCGGCGCGTGGACACCTATCGGGGACTGCTCGACGAGAAGGGGGACATCGGGTGAGGATCGCTCTGCTCACGTACTCCACCAAGCCGCGCGGCGGTGTCGTCCACACCCTCAATCTTGCCGAGGCCCTGGCCCGGACGGGCCACGACGTCGCCGTGTGGACGCTCGGGCGCGGCGGCGACGACGGGTTCTTCCGCGCCGTCGACCCGGCCGTGCGGGTGCGCGTCGTCCCGTTCGCCGGGGTGGAGGGGGAGCGGGTCGGGGAGCGCATCATGCGTTCGATCGCCGCGCTCGGCGCGGCGTTCACCCCCGGCAGGTACGACGTGGTGCACGCGCAGGACTGCATCAGCGCCAACGCCGTCGGAAACCGGTGCATCCGCACGATCCACCACCTCGACCGGTTCACCACGCCGCAGCTCGCCGCCTGTCACGAACGGGCCGTCGCCGAACCGTATGCGCGGATCTGCGTCTCGCGTGCGGTCGCCGAGGAGGTCCGCGCGGGCTGGGGTTTCACGCCCACGGTCATCGCCAACGGCGTCGACGCGCACCGCTTCTCGCGCGCCGAGCACGACAGGGCGGCGCGGGCCCGGTGGCGGGCGCAGCTGGGGGAGTACGTGCTGGCCGTCGGTGGCATCGAGCCCCGCAAGGGCAGCATCGATCTGGTGGAGGCGTTCGCCCTGCTGCGCCGTGAGCGGCCCGGGATGCGGCTGGTGTTCGCCGGCGGCGAGACGTTGTTCGACTACCGGCCGTACCGAGCCGAATTCGACCGTCGCTGCACGGAACTGGGCGTGGATCCGACGATCCTGGGGACGGTGGCCGAGGACGCGCTGCCGGCGTTGGTCGCGCAGGCGTCGGTGTTCGCGTTCCTGTCCACGAAGGAGGGCTTCGGGCTCGCCGCGATGGAGGCCCTGGCCGCCGGAGTGCCCGTGGTGGCGCGGGATCTGCCGGTGCTGCGCGAGGTGTTCGGCGACACCGTCCGGTTCGCGTCGACGCACCGGGGGATGGCCGGCGCCCTCACCGAGCCGCCCGTCGCCGCGCGGACACACCGGGGGCGGGCGCTCGCCGCGGCCCACACCTGGGACGACGCGGCGGCCGCGCACCTCGCGTTCTACCGCTCCGTCGTGCACCTGCAACCCGCGGAGCACTCCCGGGATGCGGCCCGGGGTCAGTGCCCGGCGGGCCGGTAGCGGCGGACCGGTCGGCCGGTGCCGCCGTATTCGAGACGCAGTTCGAGCAGGCCTGCGTCCAGGTAGTGCTCGAGGTAGCGGCGCACGCTCACCCGCGACAACCCGGCCAGCTCCGCGCACTCGGTGGCGGACAGTTCGCCGCGGGCGCGGACCGTGGCGAGGATCAGCCGGCCGGTTTCGGCGCTCAGTCCCTTCGGCAGCCGTACGGGTTCGGCGGCCTTGCCGCCGGCACCGAACAGGGAGTCGATGAACGTCTGGTCGGCGCTCGTCTGGGTCGCGAGCTCGTGCGCTCGGCGCCGGAAGTGCTCGAGCTTCTCCCGGAGCTGCGCGTACTCGAACGGCTTGACCAGGTAGTCGGTCGCTCCGCCGTGCAGGGCGCGACCGACGGTGTCGATCTCCCGGGCGGCGGTGATCATGATGACGGCGACGGCGTCGCCCTCGGCGCGCAGCCGCTGAAGGACGTCGAGTCCCGACATGTCGGGCAGGTAGACGTCGAGCAGGAGGAGGTCGGGTGCGGTGGTCCGCGCGGCGTCGAGCGCCTCCGCGCCGCTGTGTGCCACCGCAACCGTGGTGAATCCCTTTGTCCGGTCCACGAATCGACGGTGGATCTCCGCGACCATGAAGTCGTCGTCCACGACGACGACCTTGTGCGTCGCCGCCTCGTCCGATCCTGGACGGTCGTGCATGGTCAGCCATCCTTACTGCGCGGGATGTGGACGGTGAACAAGGCGCCGCCGGTGACCGGGGCATCGGAGACGGTAGCCGATCCGCCGTGCTGGGCGCTGACCAGTCGCACCAGCGCCAGTCCGACCCCGCGTCCCCCGGGCGTGTCGGGTTTGGACGTGACGCCCCGGGCGAAGATCTCCTCCCGCAGGGAATCGGGCACGCCGGGACCCGAATCGGCGACCTCGACCGTGATGCCGTCGGAGTCGGTGATGCGGACGGAGATCCGCGCGTCCCGCCCGCCCTGCGACACGTCGACGGCGTTGTCGACGAGATTGCCGAGGACGGTGATGACGTCGGTGGCGAGTTCGGGGTCGAGGGCCCGCAGGCGCGAATCGGGCTCGAGGACCAGGGTCACTCCGGTCTCCGCGGCGAGCGATGTCTTCGCGATGAGCAGGGCGGCCACGGCGGGGTCGGAAATACGCTGCGTCACAGCGTCACTGATTTCCGCTCGGCGCCTGGTGAGAGTTCCGACGAAGTCGGTGACGGCGTCGTAGTCGCCGAGTTGGGTGAGCCCCGAGATGGTGTGGAGCTGATTGGCGAATTCGTGGGTCTGGGCCCGGAGGGTGTCGGTGACACTCTTGTGCGACGACAGCTGGCTCTGCAGCGACGCCAGCTCGGTGCTGTCGCGCATCGTGGTGACGGTGCCGATCCGCTGTCCCCGGCTCGTCGCGGTCCGGCGACTGAGCGCCAGCACCCGGGACGCCGTCGACAGCACGACGTCGCCGCTGTCGTCCCCGCTGAGCAGGTACTGACGGACCGCGGGTTCGAGGTCGACGTCGTCGACGCGGCGGCCGACGGCGTCCGCGGTGAGGTCGAGCAGCTCCTGTGCGCTGTCGTTGAGAACGGTGATGACGCCCTCGGTGTTCACCGCCACCACGCCCTCGCGGATGTTGTGCAGCAGCGCCTCGCGGTGGTCGGCGAGGTTGGCGATCTCGGCGATCTCGAGCCCCCGGGTGTGGGTCTTGATCCGTCGCGACAACAGCCACGAGCCGAGGAGCCCGAGCCCGGCGCCGATGCCGAGATACAGCAGCAACCGGGCTCCGGCGCTGCTGAGGAGGTCCCACAGGGACGGGTAGTCGTCGCTCACCGCCACGATCGCGAGCACGGACCCGGCCGGCGACAGGATCGGGACGTGTCCCGCGATGGCCCGACGGCCGTCGACGACCACGTCACCGGACCAGGCCCGGCCGCTTGCCACGTCGCTGGCCCCGAGTTCCGCAGCCGCGCCGAGCCGGGTCGGGTCCGACGACACGAGGACCGTGCCGTCGGCGGTCACGATCTCGGCGAGCGTCGCCCCGGACAGGTTCACGGCGCGGTCCACTTCGGGCGCGAGAACCGTGCCGGCGGACGGTGCGGACAGCAGTTCCCGCACCACGGGCGTCGAGGCCACGTTCTCGGCGACCGCGATCATCCGCTGACCCTGCAGGTCGCGGAATCCGACGGTCGACTGGTGCACCGACACCGCGGCGCCCGCCAGCAGCACCACCGCCACGACGGCGAGCTGAAGGAGCAGAACCTGCCCGGCGAGGCTGCGGATACGGAGGGGACGTGGTGACCACAATGAACTCAAGTTCCGTTTCGTACTCAAGAGTGACGTGACTCACTGACGGGTTCAGTATTGCCGAAGGTCACATTTTTCGGCGAAAGAAGGAACGATGTCCAGGACAGCCGGCGGAGGCCGCGTACGTGCGGTCCTACTGCTCGTGCTCGCGGGGATTCTCGTTGCCGGATGCGGCGTCACCCGCGGCGAGGACGAGGGTCTGCACCGGGTGCGGATGATGGTTCCCAACAGCCCCGGCGGAGGCTACGACCTCACCGCCCGGACGGCGGTGAAGATCATGGAGGACGACGGCATCACCGGCCGCGTGGAGGTCTTCAACGTCATCGGCGCAGGCGGAACGGTGGCGATGGCCCGGCTCATGAACGAGGCGGGCAACGACGACCTCATGATGATGATGGGCCTCGGGGTGGTCGGCGCCGGCTACACGAACGGCTCGACGGCCCGGGTGTCCGACGCTACGGCCCTGGCCAGGATGGTCGAGGAGCAGGAGGGCATTCTCGTCCCCGCGGACTCGCCGTTGCGCACCGTCGACGACTTCGTCGCCGCGTGGCGCGCCGACCCGTCGGCGATCACGATCGGCGGTGGATCGTCACCCGGAGGTCCCGACCACCTGTTCCCGATGGAGACGGCACGTGCGGTGGGAGTGGATCCGAAGGCAGTGAACTTCGTGTCCTACGACGGCGGCGGTGATCTGCTGACCGCGCTGCTCGGCGAGAAGATCACCGCGGGCACGTCGGGGCTCGGCGAGTACGTCGACCAGATCGAGGCGGGCCAGGTCCGGGTCCTCGCGGTGTCGGGCAACGAGCGCGTTCCCGGCATCGACGCACCGACGCTCCGTGAGGCGGGCATCGATCTGACCTTCACCAACTGGCGCGGAATCCTTGCGCCGCCCGGAATTTCGGACGAGGCCAAGGCGGCAATGGTGGAGGCGCTCGCGAAGTTGCACGACACCCCGGCATGGAAGGAGGCTCTGGTGAAGAACGGGTGGAGCGACGCGTTCGCGACCGGACCGGAGTTCGAGCGGTTCCTCGAAGAGCAGGACGAGCGGGTTTCGTCCACGCTGTCCGAGCTGGGGCTGGCATGAGTACGCGGGCAGCGGCCGATGCGACGCCGGCCCGCCGGATGAAGGATCCGGCCCAGTTCGTCGTCTGCGGTGTGCTCGTGGCGGTGGGAGTCTTCCTGATCGTCGACGCGCTCACTCTGACAGCGGGTTTCGTCAAGGTCGACCCGGTGGGGCCTCGGCTGTTCCCGATGGTCGTCGGCACCGGACTCGTCGTCTGCGCGGTGGCGCTCGCAGCGGCGATCCTGTGGGGATCGACCGGCGAGGAGGACGGCGGAGAGGACGTGGACCTGTCGTCGCCCGGGGACTGGCGCACGGTCGGGCTGCTGGTCGCGTTGTTCGTCGCGACGATCGCCCTCGTCGGCCCGCTGGGGTGGGCGATCACCGGAACCCTGTTGTTCGCCGGCGCCGCGACGGTCCTGGGAAACAGGCACTACGTGCGCAGTCTCGTGATCGGGGCGGTCCTCGGGTTCGGCAGCTTCTACGCATTCTACGTCGGGCTCGGAATACCGCTGCCCGCAGGCATTCTGGACGGAATTCTGTGACATGGACACATTGACCTGGCTGCTGCAGGGGTTCGAGCAGGCGGCGACCCCGATGAACCTGCTCTACGCGTGTCTCGGTGTCCTGCTGGGGACCGCGGTCGGAGTACTGCCGGGCATCGGGCCCGCGATGACGGTGGCGCTGCTGCTGCCCGTCACCTACAACGTGAGCCCGAGCGCCGCGTTCATCATGTTCGCCGGCATCTACTACGGCGGAATGTACGGCGGGTCGACGACCTCGATCCTGCTCAACACCCCGGGGGAGTCGTCCTCCGTGATCACCGCGATCGAGGGCAACCGGATGGCGAGAGCCGGGCGCGCGGCGCAGGCCCTCGCCACCGCCGCCATCGGCTCGTTCGTCGCCGGATCGATCGGCACGATGCTGCTGGTGCTCTTCGCTCCCGCGGTGTCGCGCTTCGCCGTGACTCTCGGTGCGCCGTCGTATCTGGCGATCATGCTGCTCGCGCTGGTCGCCGTCACCGCCGTCCTCGGCAGTTCCAAGCTCCGGGGCTGCATCTCGCTGTTCCTGGGCCTCGCGATCGGACTGGTCGGAATCGACTTCCTCACCGGGCAGCCCCGCGCCACCTTCGGCATTCCGCAGCTGTCCGACGGCATCGACATCGTCGTCGTCGCGGTCGCGGTGTTCGCGGTCGGTGAGGCGCTGTGGGTGGCCGCGCACCTGCGCCGCCGCCCCGCCGAGGTCATCCCGGTCGGCCGTCCGTGGATGGGCCGCAGCGACTGGAAGCGGTCGTGGAAGCCGTGGTTGCGCGGCACCGCATACGGATTCCCGTTCGGCGCGCTGCCGGCGGGTGGTGCCGAGCTGCCGACCTTCCTCTCGTACATCACCGAGAAGAAGCTGTCGAAGCACAAGGACGAGTTCGGCAAGGGCGCCATCGAAGGCGTCGCGGGACCGGAGGCGGCGAACAACGCCTCCGCGGCGGGCACCCTCGTGCCGATGCTGTCGCTGGGTCTGCCGACCAATGCGACCGCCGCGGTGATGCTGACCGCCTTCGTGTCGTACGGAATCCAGCCCGGGCCGACGCTGTTCGAGAAGGAACCGCTGCTGATCTGGACGCTGATCGCGAGCCTGTTCATCGGCAACTTCCTCCTGCTCGTCCTCAACCTTCCCCTTGCCCCGCTGTGGGCCAAGCTGCTCCGCACGCCCCGGCCGTATCTGTATGCCGGCATCCTGTTCTTCGCCGCGCTCGGCGCGTTCGCCGTCAACCTGCAGTGGCTCGACCTCGCCCTGCTGCTGACGTTCGGCCTGCTCGGGCTCATGATGCGCCGGTTCGGTCTTCCGGTCCTGCCGTTGATCATCGGGGTGATCCTCGGGCCGCGCATCGAACGCCAACTCCGCCAGAGCTTGCAGCTCGGGGGCGGCGACTGGGGCAGCCTCGTCACCGAACCCGTCGCCATCGTCGTCTACATCGTCATCGCACTGCTGCTCGTCGCGCCGCTCGCCGCCCGGTTCGTCCACTCGCGCCGGCCTGCCGTGATTCCGGCCGGCACCCCCGGTGACGACTCCAGCGAGACCCGAGAGAAGGCCCACGCATGATCGTCGTCGGATTCACCCCGGACCGGTACGGCGGAGCCGCCGTCGACCACGGCATCGCCGAGGCCCGGTTGCGCGGCACCTCACTGCTCGTGATCAACACCTCCAGGGGCGATGCCCTCGCCGACCGGTCGTTCGCCGCCCAGGCACAGCTCGAGGCGCTGGAGGAGAAGTTGTCCGGAAGCGGCGTCGAGCACGAGATCAGGCAGACGGTCGGCGACGAGACCGTCGACGTGATCCTGGACGCCATGGAGCCCGACGAGGCGCAACTGCTGGTGATCGGGGTCCGCGACCGCACACCCGTCGGCAAGTTGCTTCTCGGCAGTACCGCCCAGCGGCTGCTGCTGTCCTGCCGCAAACCGGTGCTGGCGGTCAAGCCCGAGGAGGGGTGAGGCTCCTCGCCGCTCCGGCGTAGCTCACCCGCCGAGCCCGGTGACCCGCATCGTGAGGTTGAGCCGGCCCCGCGTCATCCCCGACGCGGGGTCGGCCGTGCCGGGAAAGACTTTGGGCACACCGTGATACGCGAATCGCGACGGACCGCCGAACACGAACAGGTCGCCGGATTCGAGCCGGACGTCGCGGTGGGGCCGGCCGCGGCTCTCGGTGTTGCCGAACCGGAAGGTGCACGCGTCGCCGATGCTGAGCGACACGATGGGGGCGTCGCTGCGTTCGTCCTTGTCCTGATGCATGCCCATGCGGGCGTCGCCGTCGTAGAAGTTGATCAGCGCGGTGTCGGGAGTGTAATCGTCGCCGGCGTGCGGGTCGTCGTACGCGGCGACGAGGGCACGCCGCCCGAGGTCGCCCAGCCGGTCCGGGAAAGGGGCGACGGGAGCGTCGTTCACGTCCACCGCGGTGCGGGTGTAACGGTACGGCGACCAGTGCCACCCGAGGCAGACGGTCTGCACCGACATCCGGCCCCCGCCAGGCAGGGCGGTGTGACGGATCGGCACGGGCCCGCGCGCCCAGTCCCGGCAGGCGGCGACGAGGCGGCGTTGCTCGTCGACGTCGAGCCAGCCGGGCACGTGCACGGCGCCCGGGGCGATCTCGACGCGGGCGCGCGGCACGGGGAACAGGGCGTCGCTCACGGGTGCCGCCTCGTCTGCCATTCCCGGTAGCGCTCCGGAAGGCACACCGCGCACGGGCGGTATCCGGCTGCGACGGCATCGGATTCGTCGGCGAAGAAGACCCGGTCCCGGACGTACCCGCCGCGGGCGATCGCCCGCAGCGCCGCGCGGCAGTCGAGGCGACCGTAGATCCGGCCGCGCCGGTGCCCACCGACGGACCCGGGGGTCGGGCTGCGGTAGGGACGGCCGTCCGCGCCGAGCAGCGTGTAGCCGGTCATCGGGCGTCGTGCAGGACGAGGCCGAGGGTGCGGCGGACGCCGGCGCGGACGGTGCTGACCCCGTGCCGGACGGGGGAGCGGGTCCAGCCGCGCGCGGAGGGGGTGGGCCGGTCGCGGGTGGTGAAGATCAGCCCGTGACCCTGCTGCAGCACGGTGACGGTGCCGCGGGACTGCGCGCGGGCGCGTTGCTCGACGAGGAGGAACTCGCCGCCGAGGTGGTCGTGGCCGGGCCGGTCGAGGCCGATCACCACCTGCAGCGGGAACACCAGGTCGCCGTAGAGGTCGCGGTGCAGGGCGTTCCAGTCGCCGGTCGTGTAGCGCAGCAGGATGGGCGTCGGCCTGGCCTGTCCGGCGGCGTGGCAGGCGTCGAGCCAGTCGCCGAAGTCGTCGGGCCAGGGCGCCGGGTCGCCGAGCCGCTGCCCCCAGCCCCGGGCGACGGGCAGCAGCCGGGGGTAGAACGCCGCGCGCAACCGGGTGATGCCCTCGGGTACGGGGTCGCCGAAGTAGCGGTAGGTGCCCTTGCCGAAGCGGTGCCGTTCCATGTCGATCGTGCTGCGGAAGCGGCGGTCGTCGTCCCACATCGCGGCGACGCGCGCGCACTCGTCCGCGGTGAGCAGCGGCCCGGTCTGCGCGCACCCCGTCGCGTCGAGTTCGGCGACGAGCGCCGGCCAGTCCTGAGCATCGACCCGCGCGGTGAGCGAGTCGGTCCGGTTCCCGGTGGTCATGGTTCCTCCTCCGCCCGGGCTGTCCCACCCGGCCCACCGGGTAGACGTCCGTCGGGCGGGGAACGTGAGATCCGAGCGGGAGGTTGTCGCGCCGAGGGGGCGGTTGTCGGGCACGCCACTCGCACGTTGCCACAACAACCTCCCCTTCGTCGCGGGAGTCACCCGTCGGCGAGCTTGGTGAGCAGGCGGGCCAGTTCGGTGCGTTCGGGGCCGTCGAGGTGGGCGAAGAACTCGGTGGCCTCGGCGTCGCGGGCCGCGTCGAGTTCGGCGGCGATGCGACGGCCCTCGTCGGTGAGGTGGACGCACACGGCGCGGCGGTCGGCGGGGTCGGCGACGCGACGGGTCAGGCCCCGGGCCTCGAGCCGGTCGATCACCTCGGTGGCCGATCGCGGCGCGATGCGCAGCGCCTTGGCGACGTCGCCGAGGCGCAGCGGCTGAGCGGAGTGGCCGACGACGTGCAGCGCGCGGTGCTCGTGCGGGGACAGTTCCCACGGGACGAGGGTGGCGTGCCAGCGGCGTCGCAGCGTGCGGGTGGCCGTCATCAGCAGGTCGCGCAGCGCCGGGTCGGTGGGGGCGTCGGACATGATGCGGATCATACCTCACTTGACGGCTGCCTCTTAGTGAGGCAACCTCAACAAGTACGTTTCGTGCCTCACGAAGGAGGTGATGGGCATGATGCAGCCTCCGCCCGGCGGCGGGCCGGGACCGATGCGGCACGCCAAGCCCGACCCGCGCGACCGCGCCCAGCTCGAGGAATCCCCCGTGAGCGTGCGCCGCATCGGCGCGCTCTTCGCGCCCTACCGCTGGCAGGTCGCGCTCGTCGTCGCGCTCATCGTGGTGTCGTCGGTGATCACGCTCGCCAACCCGTTCCTCGTCCGCACCCTCATCGACCACGCGATTCCCGACCAGGACGTGCCGTTGCTGCTCGGCGCCGTCGGCGCGATGCTCGCCGTCACCGTCGTCGCCTCGATCCTCGGGGTGGTGCAGACGTGGATCTCCACCACGGTGGGCCAGCACGTCATGCACGACCTGCGCACCCGCGTGTTCGACCACCTGCAACGGCAGTCCCTCGGCTTCTTCACCCGCACCCGCGGCGGGGAGATCCAGTCACGCCTGACCAACGACATCGGCGGCATGCAGAACGTCGTCACCTCCACCGCCACCTCGATCGCCGCCAACGTCACCACCGTCGTCGGCACGGCCGTCGCGATGGCGGTGCTCAGCTGGCGGCTGTCGCTGCTGTCCCTGCTGGTGCTGCCGCCGGCGATCTGGCTCACCCGCAAAGTCGCCCTGATGCGCCGCGAGATCACCGCCGTGCGCCAGCGTCGCCTCGCCGACATGCAGACCCAGATCGAGGAGAGTCTCTCGCTCAGCGGCGTCCTGCTCGGTAAGACCCTCGGCACCGGCCCGGCCATGTCGACACGCTTCGCCCGCACCTCCACCGAACTGGCCGACCTCGAGGTCCGCTCCCAGCTGTCCGGTCGCTGGCGCATGGCCACGATGAACATCGTCTTCGCCGCCATCCCCGCCCTGCTCTACCTCGTCGCCGGCCTGCCCGCGACGTCGGGCGGGATGACCATCGGCACCCTCGTCGCCTTCACCGGCCTGCAGGCCACCCTGTTCCGGCCGCTGATGAGCCTGCTCGACGTGGGCGTGTCGGTCACCGGTTCGCTGGCGCTGTTCAGCCGCATCTTCGAATACCTCGACCTGACCGTCGAGATCGGCGAACCCGCGAACCCGGTGCGGCTCGACCTCGACCGGATCGCCGGCGCCGTGCGGTTCGACGACGTCCGCTTCCGCTACGACGGCGCCGACCGGGACGCGCTGGCCGGCATCACCCTCGACGTGCCCGCCGGCTCACACGTCGCTCTCGTCGGCGAAACAGGTTCGGGAAAGACGACTCTCGGGTCGCTCGTCGCGCGGCTGTACGACCCCACGTCGGGGCGGGTGACGATCGACGGCGTCGACGTGCGCGACCTTCCGCTCGCCGACATCGCGAGCCTGGTCGGGGTCGTCTCCCAGGAGACGTACCTGCTGCACGCCACGGTCCGGGAGAACCTGCGCCACGCCAAGCCCGACGCGACGGACGCCGAGATCGAGCAGGCCGCCCGCGCCGCGCACATCCACGAGCTCCTGTCCTCGTTGCCGGACGGCTACGACACCGTCGTCGGGGCGCGCGGACACCGCTTCTCCGGCGGCGAGAAGCAGCGCCTCGCCATCGCCCGCACCCTGCTGCGCGACCCGCGCATCCTGGTGCTCGACGAGGCGACGAGCGCGCTCGACAACGAGACCGAACGCGCGGTGCAGCAGGCCCTGGACGCGGCCCGCCGCGGCCGCACGACCCTCACCGTCGCGCACCGCCTCTCGACGATCCGCGACGCCGACACGATCGTCGTCCTCGACCGCGGCCGCATCGTGGAGCAGGGCAGCCACGACGAACTGCTCGCCCGCGGCGGCAGATACGCCGCGCTCGCGGCCCGCACGGAACCGCAGGAAGTCGGCGTGTAAGCGGCGCTCCCCGCGGATCAGCCGGACACCGAGAGGACGCCGGTGCGCAGGCGCCGCACCGCGTCCGCCGCCGGCACCACGGCGGCGCACCGCGCCGCGAGGTAGTGCAGCGCCTCGGTGTGCTCGCGCCGGGAGAAGTCCGCGACGCCGTCCGCGACGACGAAGACCTGCACGTCCTGCATGAATCCGTCCAGCGCGGTGCTCAGGCACCCGATGTGGGCGTAGACGCCGGTGACGACGAGCTGGTCCCGGCCCCACGCGCGCATCCGCTCCCGCAGGTCGGTGCGGATGAACGCGCTGTAGCGCCACTTGGTGAGCTGCACGTCGTCCTCGCGCGGCGCGAGGTCGGCGACGACGGACGTCAGGGCCGGATCGTCGGCCAGGCCGGGACCCCAGAAATCGGTGAGCAGCGCCCGCTCGGCCGGATCCTGGTCGCCGGGCTGGGCGGTGTAGACGACGGGAATGCCCGCCTCGTACGCCGACCGCCGGATCGCGTCGATGTTCGGGACCACCGTCGCCAGCGGATCCGCCGCGCGGTCGAAGGCCCGCACGAAGTACTCCTGCATGTCGTGCACGAGCAGTACCGCCCGCCGCGGGTCGATGGTCCAGTCGACGGTGTTGGCGGGCAGGTCGGTCGGCAGGGGATAGGACACGGACTTCGGCAGGGCCATCGCAGGATTCGCTTTCTGTGGTCGAGCGGAGTCGGGATCAGTGCTGCAGGGTGGCGGCGAGCGCGCGACGCAGTCCGGCGCGGCTGGTCTTGCCCACACCGGTGCGGGGGAAGGTGTCGACGAAGACCACCTTGTCGGGGATCTTGTACGCGGCCAGGCCCCGCTCGCGCAGGAAGGTCCTCAGCGCCGGGGCCTTCGGGGCCTCGCCGTCGGCGACGACGAACACACACGTGCGCTCCCCGAGGTAGGCGTCGGGCACGGCCACCACCGCGGCGTCCAGGACCCCGGGGTGGGCGAGCAGGTGGTTCTCCACCTCCTCGGCGGCGATCTTCTCGCCGCCCCGGTTGATCTGGTCCTTCGCGCGGCCCTCGACGACGACGTAGCCGTCCTCGGTCAGCCGCACGAGATCTCCGGTGCGGTAGAACCCGTCGGCGGTGAACGCCGACGCGTTGTGCCCGGGCGCGTCGTAGTAGCCGCGGATCGTGTAGGGACCGCGGGTGAGCAGGTGGCCCGTCGCGCCCGGGGCGACGGGACGGTCGGCGTCGTCGACCACCCGGATCTCGTCGTGCGGGCTGATGGGCCGGCCCTGGGTGCCGACGATGGTGGCCTCGGGGTCGTCGAGCCGGGTGTAGTTGACCAGGCCCTCGGCCATCCCGAACACCTGCTGCAGGGTGCAGCCGAGTTCGGGCGTCACGCGCGCGGCCGCCTCGGCGCCGAACTTCGCGCCCCCCACCTGCAGGACCTGCAGCGACGACAGGTCCCGGTCGATACGGGGCCGCGCCGACAGCCACGCCAGTGCGAGCGGGGGCACGAGCGACGCCATGGTGACCCGCTCGCGCTCGATCAGCGCGAAGGCGGTGTCGGGGCTCGGGTCCGGCGCCAGCACGATCGTGCCGCCGGCGTGCAGGACCCCGAGGATCCCGGGTGAGCTCATCGGGAAGTTGTGCGCCGCCGGCAGTACCACCAGCATCCGGGTGCCGGCGTCGACGCCGCAGATGCGGGCCGACTCGCGCACCGAGTACAGGTAGTCGGTGTGGGTGCGCGGGATCAGCTTCGGGGTTCCGGTGGTGCCGCCCGAGAGCTGCAGGAAGGCGACGGATTCCGCTTCGACATCGGCGAATTCGCCCGGCTCGTGCTCGCGCAGCGCGTCGAGCGGGGTGAACTCCTGGGCGTCGCCGGCGACGACCACGACCGGCGGACGGTCGAGGTTCGTGCACACCTGCCGGGCCAGGCCGCGGTAGTCGAATCCGCCGTGCTCGCCGGCGATCACGTACGCGGCGGCGTCGGTGAACCGGCAGAAGTACCCGATCTCGGCGCTGCGGTGCGCGGGCAGCGCGAACACCGGCAGCGCACCGAGCCGGAACACCGCGAAGACCACCTCGGTGTACTCGACGATGTTGGGCAGCTGCACCAGCACCCGGTCGCCCGGCCGGACGCCCGCGGCCGCGAGCCCGGTGGCGATCCGGTCCGCGGCGCCGGTGAGTTCGCGGTAGGTGAGGCGGCGTTCGGTGCCGCGGGCGTCACGGCCGACCACGGCGACGCGCTCGCCGTGGCGGTCGGCCCGCACGGACAGGAACCGGACGAACGTCTCGTCCGTCCAGTAGCCCGCGGCGCGGTAGAGTTCCGCGAACTCCTGGGGGTAGCCGGCGGTGGCAGCCAGGGGAGTCCGGGTGGCGGCGATCGTCACGGAGTTCCTTTCGATCCGGTTCAGGCGCGCAGCGTGGCGCCGCCGTCGACGTACAGGGTCTGCATGGTGATGTGGCGGGCACGGTCGGAGAGCAGGAACTCGACGGCGTCGGCGATGTCGGCAGGGTCGGCGATGCGGCCCAATGGAATCCCCACCTTGAACGAGGCGGCGTCGCCGTCGATCGCGGTGCGGGCGCCCGCGTCGTCGGCCGGATCCGGCCACAGGGACCGTTGCATCGCCGTGTCCGTGGAGCCCGGGGCGACGACGTTGGCGCGGACCCCGAACCGGGCCAGCTCGAGGCCGAGCACACGAACGATCATGTGGGCGGCGGACTTCGACGCGCCGTATGCGCCCATTCCGGCGCGGGGCACACCCGCCGAATTGGAGCCGACCGTGACGATCGCCCCGCGGCGACGCTCGCGCATCCCGCGACCGACGACGCGCAGCACGTTGATCAGGCCGGTGACGTTGACGTCGAACATCCGCTGCCACTCGGCGGGATCGGAGTCGAGCACCGACCCGGTGGTGAAGACGCCCGCGACGTGGGCCAGCGCGTCGACCGGCCCGTGCTCGGCCTCCACTCGTGCGACCGCCTCGGCGACGCCGGCCGCGTTGCACACGTCGAGACCGTGCACGGGGGCGGCCACGTCGAGCAGCGCGGCGGTCTCGGCGAGGCCGTCGACATCGCGGTCGGCGAGGACGACGCGGTGCCCGGCCTTCGCGAGGGTCAGGGCGGTGGCGCGGCCGATGCCCTGGGCGGCGCCGACGACGAGGGTGACGGACCGGCTCACCGCCGCACCCCCAGCGCCTCGAGCACCGTGCCGAACTTCGTTGTGGTCTCCGCGAGTTCGTCGAGCGGATCCGACCCGGCGACGATGCCGCCGCCCGCGTGGGTCGTGAGCGTGGTGCCGTCGGCGTCGAGGACGGCGCAGCGGATCGTCACCATCCATTCGCCGTCGCCGTCCCGGTCGGCCCAGCCGACGGCGCCGGCGTAGAAACCGCGGTCACCCTCCAGTTCCTGGATCAGCGCCCGGGCGGGGGCGGTCGGCGTGCCGCAGATTGCGGGGGTCGGATGCACGGCGAGGGCGAGGTCGAGGGCGGTGACCGACCGGTCCCGCAACCGGCCCGAGATCGGGGTGCCCAGGTGCCAGAGCTGCCGGGTGGTCGTCAGGGTCGGCGAACCGGGGATGTCGAGGTCGGTGCACAGCGGTTCGAGGCTCGCGCGCAGGGCGTCGACGACGTGGGCGTGCTCGGCGAGGTTCTTCTCCGACGCGGCGAGGCGCCGGCCGGTGCGCCGGTCGACCTCGGGGTCCGGGTGCCGGGGCGCCGAACCGGCGAGCGGATGACACGTGACGAGGTCGCCGCGGCGCCGGACGAGCACCTCGGGACTGGCCCCGACGAGGTGCCGGCCGGTCCACGGTCCCCCGGCGGCGGTGAGGTCGACGACGAATCCGTTGCCGGAGGGGTCGTTTCCGGCCAGGCGGGCGAGCAGCGACGCCGGGTCGACGGGTGCGTCCGCCCGCAGGAGCAGCGCGCGGGCCAGCACCACCTTCGCCAGGTCGTCGGCCGGGTCGCGCAGTTGCCGCAGCGCCGTGGCCACCCGGTCGAGGTGTTCGTCCTCGGTGGGCAGCGTCGCGGCGATCCGCACCGGCGGCAGCGCGACGGTGACGTCCCCGACGGGGTCCGG
>NZ_PCZU01000186.1:13095-19805 GCF_002887785.1 Rhodococcus sp. ENV425 | reverse complement strand
GCATCGGCGGGCAGCGGCAGGCTGCCGACGGTGACGCGCCGGCCGTCGACGGTCGCGGCCACGCCGGTGCCGGCCTGCTCGGCGACGTCGGTGGGCAGCGACAGGGTCAGCCCGCGCATCTTCGCCTCCTGCACGATGGCCTCGGCGAGCACGTGCGGGGAGAGCTGGTCGGCGGAGGCCGCCAGGCGCAGCAGCTCGGCGCCGTCGCCCCCGGGTGCGGTGACGATGTCGGCGCCGGCGGGCCGGCCGCTGGTGAGCGTGCCCGTCTTGTCCATCACCAGCGTCGTCGCGTGCCCGAGGTTCTCGAGTGCGCCGCCGCTGCGGATCACCACCCCCAGGCGCGAGGCGCGGGAGAGACCGGAGACGATCGCGACGGGCGCGGCGAGCAGCAGGGGGCACGGGGTGGCCACCACCAGCACGGCGACGGCACGGGTCGCCGACCCGCTGAACAGCCACGCGAGCCCCGCCACCGTCAGCGACAGCGGCAGGAACCACGCGGCGACCCGGTCCGCGATCCGCACCACCGGGGCGCTCTCGGCGGCGGCCTCGCGGGCCAGGCGCACGATGCCGGCGTAGGTGCTGTCCTCGGCGGTGGCGCGGGCGTGGATCTCGAAGGCGCCGCCGGCGGCGACGACGCCGCTGCGCACGGCCTCCCCGGTGCGGCGCTGCACGTGCATCGGCTCGCCGGTGAGGACGGACTCGTCGAGCACCGCGAGTTCGGACGTGACCCAGCCGTCGACCGGCACCACCTCGCCCGGCCCGACGACCAGGGTGTCCCCGGGTACGACGTCGCCGAGCGGCACCACCTGCACCTCGTCGCCGACGCGGCGGCGCGCGGTGTGCGGGGCGTGCTCGAGCAGGGCCCGCAGGTCCTTGGTGGCGCGGCGTTCCGCGGCGGCGTCGAGGGCCTGCCCCGACGCGAGCATCACGCCGATCAGCGCCCCGGCGACGTACTCGCCGACCAGCAGGGTGCCGACCAGGGAGAGCACCGCGATCAGATCCACCCCGACGCGGCCGCGGCGCAGCGCGTCGATCACCCACCAGGTCGCGGGCACGATCGCGACGACGGTGCCGGCGATCCAGCAGGCGTCGGCGACGGCGTGGGCACCGAGAAGCCAGGCGATGCCCCCGGCCGTCAGGGCGGTGAGGGTGACGGCGAGCAGCGCGGGTTCGAAGGCGCGGCGCAGCCGCTCCCGCCGCGTGGATTCCGGTTGTGTCGCCACTGCCGCACTCCCCCGTTCCGCACCGGTGCCGATGTCACCTCCCACCGTGCCACCACCAGCCGTCGGCCGGGTAGGGACGGAGGTCCGTCGACGGGTCCGTCCCCGGGGGTCGCCGGCCGGTCAGATCCCGCGCCCCGGGTTGAGAATCCCGCTCGGGTCGAACGCCGCCTTGATGCGCTGCATGAGCGCACGCTCGACCGTGCCGACCTGGGTTTCGAGGTACGGCTGTTTGAGCACCCCGATGCCGTGCTCTCCGCTGATCGAACCGCCGAGCGCCAGGCATTCGGCGACCATCTCGTCGAACGCCTGCCGGGCCCGCCTCGCGACGACCTCGTCGGCGGCGTCGAACACGATGGTGGGATGCAGGTTTCCGTCCGCCGCGTGCCCGAACGTGCCGATGAGCAGCTCGTGCCGCGCGGCGATCGCCTCGATCGCCGCGAGCATCTCGGGCAGCCGCGGCACGGGAACGGCCAGGTCGTCGAGCAGGGTGCTGCCACACCGCTCGAGCGCGGTGAGCGCGACCCGCCGCGCGGCCATGAACTCCTCCCCCTCCACCGGGTCGGCGGTGTCGTACACCTCGGTGGCGCCCGCCGCGGTACAGGCCCGCGCACACACCTGCGCTTCGGCGGCGGCGTCGCGCCCGTCGCACTGGACGAGCAGCAGCGCACCGGCTGTGTCGTCGAGTCCCATGTGCGTCATGTCGTTGACGGCGGCGATGGTGGTGCGGTCCATCAGTTCGACGAGGCACGGCTCGGCCTGCTCGCGGATCGCCAGCACCGCGGCGACGGCCTGCGCGGTTTCCGGGAAGCTCGCGACGACCGTGGCCGCCGCGGTGGCGGCGGCGCGCAGCCGCACGGTGGCCTCGACGATGACGGCGAGGGTGCCCTCGGATCCGACGAGCAGTTGCGTGAGGTTCAGTCCCGCCACGTTCTTCCGGGTGACGGCGCCGGTGTGGATGATCCGCCCGTCGGCGAGCACCGCCTTGATGCGGGCGACATGGTCGGCCGTGACCCCGTACTTCGCGCAGCAGGTGCCGCCGGCGTTGGTGGCGAGGTTGCCGCCGATGGTGGAGACGGCGCGGCTGCCGGGGTCCGGCACGTACCACAGCCCCCGCTCGGCGGCCGCGGCGGCGAGATCGCCGTTGATCACCCCGGGTTGCACTGTGGCGGTGCGTGATTCGGTGTCGATTTCGACGATGGCGTTCATCTTCTCGACGCTGAGCACGATGCCGCCGTCGAGGGCGTTGGCCGCACCCGCGAGACCGGTGCCGGCGCCGCGGGTGACGACGGGGATGCCGTGCCGGTGCGCGATCGTCAGGGTGGCGACGACGTCGTCGGTGTCCCGCGCCCGGACCAGGGCGAGCGGCATCCCGGCCGGCGTGAGCAGCGACTGGTCGCGCCGATAGGCGAGCATCCGGTCCGGATCGGTGACGACGGCGTCGCCGAGGGCGTCGACGAGCGCGGCGACGACCGGCTCGGTGTCGGGGACGGGAGTCACGACGCTGGTGTTCACGGAACCATCCAATCGAGAACGGGGGTGGACTGCAGGTAGATGACGACGGTGAGGAACACGAGCAACCCGAGGCTCCAGCCGATCAGACGGCGCAGGATGACACCCTCCGCCCCGGCCAGGCCGACCGCGGCCACCGCGACCGACAGGTTCTGCGGCGAGAGCATCTTGCCGAGCACACCCGCGGACGAATTGGCCGCCGCCATGAGCACCGGGTCGAGCCCGGCCTGCTGCGCGGCGGTCATCTGCATGACGCCGAACAGCGAGTTCGACGACGTGTCGGATCCGGTGATGGCCACGCCGATCCAGCCGATCAGCGGCGAGACGAGGGCGAACACCCCGCCCGCGGACGCGAGCGCCATGCCCAGGCCGGCGGTCTGACCGGACAGGTTCATCACGAAGGCCAACGCGAGCACCGAGGTGACGGTGACAATGGTCCAGCGCAGCTGCACGAGGGTGTCGGCATAGGCGCGGACGGCGCGGCGTACGCCGATCCCGTACATCCCGGCCGTGACGGCCCCGGCGAGCAGCAACAGGGTGCCGGTGGCCTTGAGGTGGTCGAGTTTGAACGTCTGCGCGCTCAGCGGCTTGCCGTCGACGTCGACGATGTCGAGTCCGGGCCAGCGGAACGACACGGTGCCGATCTCGGTGAGCCACGTCTTGACGAACGGGATCTGCGCCACGGTGAAGATCGCGATGATCGTCAGGTACGGGGCGAGGGCCAGCAGCGTGCGCCGCGTCCGGCTGTATCCGTCGAAACGCGACGGCGGGGCGGCGATGCCGACCGCGGTGCCGGCGCCGACCGGTGCGGTGAGGGCGGTGTCGGTCGTGGCGACCAGGCGCTCCTCCGGCTGCCACACCTTCAGCATGCCCAGCACCGCGCCGACCGTGACGATCGCGGCGACGACGTCGGTGAGCTCGACGGTGAGGTAGTTCGCGGTGACGAACTGGGCGAGGCCGAAGGTCAGGCCCGCGACGACCGCGACGGGCCAGGTCTGCCGAATTCCGCGGCGGCCGTCGACGAGGAACACCATCACCATCGGCACGACGGCCGCGACGAACGGCGTCTGCCGGCCGGCCATCGCGGACAGGTCGTCGAGCGGCAGCCCGGTGACCCCGGCGAGCGCGAGGATCGGGGCACCCATCGCACCGAAGGCCACGGGCGCGGTGTTCGCCAGCAGGGACGTGCACGCGGCTTTGAGCGGTGCCATGCCCGCGGCCATGAGCATCGCCGCGGAGATCGCGACGGGCGCGCCGAATCCGGCGAGCGACTCGAGCAGCGCACCGAAGCAGAAGGCGATGAGAATGGCCAGGATGCGCTGGTCGTCCGAGATGGACCGGATGACCCGGCCGAGCTCCTCGAACCAGCCGGTGACAACCGTGAGCTTGTAGACGAAGAGGGCGTTGACGAGGATCCACAAGATCGGGAACAGGCCGTAGAAGGCTCCCTCGGCGGTCGCGGCGGCGGCCTGGCCGAGCGGCATGCCCCACCCGGCGACCGCCGCGAGCACGGCGAGCGCCAGACCGACGAGGGCCGCGCGGTGCGCCTTCCATCTGAAGACGCCGAGCATGACGAACATCGCGGCCAGCGGGATCGCCGCGACCACGGCCGACCAGGCGAGTGAGCCGCCGATCGGGTCGAGTGTCTGTTGGTACATAGCGCGCCTCTCGTTGTGATGCCTGTCACCGTTTCCCAGAATTGTCAGACAAGTACACATTCCTGTCAAGAATGCATGTGCGGCGTCGTGCAAGAATGCTCGTGTTCGCGCAGGTCCGTGCGGGTGCGCGGAGAGCCGGGAAGGAGCGGGGCATTGGTCGGACGCGTCGAGGCCCTGTCGATCGTCGACGCCCTCGCCCTGGAACTGCGGCGGCGCGTGTTCGCCGGGGAGCTGACGCACGAGGACGCCCTCACCGAAGCCGAGGTGTCCCGCGCCTACGAAGTCGCCAGGCCGACCGCCAAGGCCGCCATCGAGAAGCTCGTCGGCGAGGGCCTACTGCAGCGCAGCGCCCACAAGACCGCCCGCGTGCCCCAGTTGGGCCCCGACGACGTGCGTGACATCTACCGCACCCGCGCGCACCTGGAATCGGTGGTGCTGCGCGCGCTCGCCGAGACCCGGGCGGTGCCTCCGGCGGCGTCGGCCGCCAACGCCGAGATCTCGGCCATGACCGAGGCCGACCCGCTCACCGTCGTCGAACCCGACATGCGCTTCCACACCGCCCTGGTGGACGCGCTGGGCAGCCCGCGCACCAGCCGCATGTTCGGCTCGCTCGTGTCCGAGGTGCGGCTGTGCATGGTGCAGGTGCAGGGCAAGCAGCTGCTCACCACGACGAGCATCGCGGCCGAACACCAGCAGATCCTCGACGCCGTCCTGACCGGCGACGGCGATGCGGCGGTCGAGGTGATCACCCGGCACCTCGGACGCGCACGCGAACGCCTCGTCGCCGCGCTCGGCGGCAGCCCGGGCCCGGAAGCCACCCTTCCCGAGCCCGCGTAGCCGTCCCCCGGTTCGGCCGACACCCTCGACGCCCGGAGCCCGGGCATACTGCCCCCTTTTATCGGATGCCCGGTGCCTGCGCCTATGATTCAACGTGTTAACGCCATGTAACAGTTTCCTCACAGTCAGGTGGTGAGCGTGTCGACCCGGGACCGCATTGCAGAGATCTACGAACAGGTGAAGGCGCGCAACGCCGGTGAACCCGAGTTCCATCAGGCAGCCGCCGAGGTGTTCGAGTCCCTGCATGTCGTCCTCGAGCGTCACCCCCGCTACTTCGAAGCCGGCCTCATCGAACGGCTGACCGAGCCCGAGCGGCAGATCATCTTCCGGGTGCCGTGGATCGACGACCAGGGCAACGTGCACGTCAACCGCGGCTTCCGGGTCCAGTACAACAGCGTGCTCGGCCCGTACAAGGGCGGCCTGCGCTTCCACCCGAGCGTCAACCTCGGCATCGTGAAGTTCCTCGGCTTCGAGCAGATCTTCAAGAACGCCCTCACCGGCCTGCCCATCGGCGGCGGCAAGGGCGGCTCGGACTTCGACCCCAAGGGTCGCTCGGAGCAGGAGATCATGCGCTTCTGCCAGTCCTTCATGACCGAGCTGCACCGCCATATCGGCGAGTACACCGACGTCCCGGCCGGCGACATCGGCGTCGGCGGACGCGAGATCGGCTACCTGTTCGGCCAGTACAAGCGCCTGACCAACTCCTACGAGTCCGGCGTGCTCACCGGCAAGGGCCTGACCTGGGGCGGCTCGCAGGTGCGCCGGGAGGCCACCGGGTACGGCGTCGCCTACTTCGTGGCGGAGATGGCCAAGTCCGTGAACTCCTCCCTCGAGGGCCGCAAGGTCGTCGTGTCCGGTTCGGGCAACGTGGCGATCTACGCGATCGAGAAGGTGCACCAGCTCGGCGGCATCGCCATCGCCTGCTCCGACTCCTCCGGCTACATCGTCGACCAGAACGGCATCGACCTCGAGCTGCTCAAGGAGATCAAGGAGGTCCGGCGCGGCCGCATCTCCGAGTACCTCGACGAGCGTCCCGACGCGCAGTACTTCCCGGGTGGTTCGATCTGGGACGTGCCGTGCGACGTCGCCATCCCCTGCGCCACCCAGAACGAGTTGGACGAGACCGCCGCGAAGACCCTGGTCAACAACGGCGTGCGGGTCGTCGCCGAGGGCGCGAACATGCCCACCACCCCCGGTGGCATCGCGGTGTTCCGCGAGGCGGGCGTCGCGTTCGCCCCGGGCAAGGCGGCGAACGCCGGCGGCGTGGCGACCTCCGCGCTCGAGATGCAGCAGAACGCCTCCCGCGACTCGTGGCACTTCGACTACACCGACGAGCGCCTCGCCGGCATCATGCGCGACATCCACCAGAACTGCGTGGACACCGCAGCCGAGTACGGCAAGCCCGGTGACTACATCCACGGCGCCAACATCGCCGGCTTCGTGAAGGTCGCCGACGCGATGTTCGCGCTCGGCGTCATCTGAT
>NZ_PCZU01000186.1:3221-13032 GCF_002887785.1 Rhodococcus sp. ENV425 | reverse complement strand
GTTCTTCGCCTACCCGCCGGACGGCTCGGACGGCGGCTCTGCGACGCGCTCGTCGTCGGCGCTCGCCTTGCGGGCGGCCTCCCGCATCTCGATGCCGTCGCTGATCCAGTCCCCGACCTCCCGGGTGACCTCGCGGACCGCGCCGGTGATGATGCCGGCGATGTTGCCGACGTGCGTCGCCGCGGACTCGGTCAGTTCCTGGAGCGTGTCCTTGTTGCGTTCGAACCTACCCACCATGGCGGTGCCCCCTTCAGGCGCTGTCGTGGGCGAGGGTACCCGCGACCGGCACGCCGCGCTCGATGAGCACCGACGTCGTGGGCTCCTCGGAGACCCAGCTCGGCGGCAGGGCCAGCTTCACGATCTTGCGCCACACCGAGCCCACCTGGGCGAGCAGGCCCCCGGTGTTGTAGGGCAGCCCGTAGCGTTCGCACAGTTCCCGCACCTCCGGCGCCAGCTGCGGGTACCGGTGCGCCGGAAGATCCGGGAACAGGTGGTGCTCGATCTGGTGCGAGAGATTGCCCGACATGATGTGGAACAGCGGCGTGCCGGTGATGTTCGCGCTGCCGAGCAGCTGACGCACGTACCACTCGCCGCGGGTCTCGTGCGCGGTCTCCTCCTCGGTGAACGACTGCACCCCGGACGGGAAGTGCCCGCAGAAGATGATGGAGAACGCCCACACGTTGCGGACCAGGTTGGCGGCCGCGTTGCCGAGCAGCGTCGGCACGAACATCGGCCCGGACAGCAGCGGGAACGCGACGTAGTCCTTGACCACCTGCCCGCGCGCCTTACGCCACCACCCCCGGGCGAGCGGGATCACGTCGCGCCAGCTGCGTTTGCCGGCGACGACGTTCTCGACCTCGGCGTCGTGCAGCATCACACCCCACTCGAACAGCAGCATCAGCCCCGTCGCGTAGACGGGATTGCCGAGGTAGTAGGGGTGCCAGCGCTGCGCCGGATCCATCCGCAGGATGCCGTAGCCGACGTCGCGATCCATCCCGAGGATGTTGGTGTAGGTGTGGTGCAGGTAGTTGTGCGAGTGCCGCCACTGGTCGGCGGGACATACGGTGTCCCACTCGAAGTTGCGGGAGTTCAGTTCCGGCTCGCGCATCCAGTCGTACTGGCCGTGCATCACATTGTGGCCGATCTCCATGTTGTCGAGGATCTTCGACACGCTCAGCGCGGCCACGCCCGCCACCCATGCCGGCGGCAGAAAGCCCACGAACAACAGGGCACGACCGGCGATCTCGAAGCGCCGCTGCGCCCCGACGATGCGGTAGATGTACTCGCGGTCGGCCGCGCCGAGCGAGGCGACGGTGCGCTCGCGCAGGGCGTCGAGTTCGCGGCCGATCTCCTCGACCTGCTCGCGGCGCAGCACGACCGGCGACGGGTCGGGATCGCGACGGCCGGACAGGAACGCCGGCAGCGGAAGGGACAGGGGGATGGACAAACCGAACATGTTGTCCTCCAATTGTTTCGAGTGGGTCAGAGGTCGAAGGCCGCGTCGCCGACGGGGACGTTCACGCAGATCTGCACCTCGGCGCCGGGCTCGTCGTCGATCTCGCCGGTGCGCACGTCGCGGGTGCCGCCGGACAGCCGGGTCACGGTGCAGGAGTGGCAGATTCCCATGCGGCAGCCGTGCTGCGGGGTGAGCCCGGCCGCCTCGGCCTGTTCGAGGGCGGTGACGCCGCTGTTCTCGGCGCGGACCCCGGACGCGGCGAAGGTGACGGTGCCGCTCGCGTCGTCGTCGCGGACGACGACGGGCGGGGTGAACTGCTCGGTGCGCAGCAGGTGCGCGGCGCCGGCGTCGCCGTAGACCTCCCGCACGCTGTCGACGAGCCCGGCCGGGCCGCAGACGTAGGCGGGTGCGCCGGCGAACCACGGGGCGACCCGCTCGAGATGACTCCGGTCGAAGCGGCCACGCAACGCACCGTCGTCCGCCCGGGTGTAGGCGAAGGCCACGTCGACGCCGGCGTGGGCGCCGGCCAGGGACTCGATCGCGTCGCGGTGCGGCACGTGCGCGGCGGTGGGCGCGTAGTGCAGGAACGCGACGGTTCCGGAGTGGCCCTCGTCGGCGAGGGTGCGCAGCATCGACAGCACCGGAGTGATGCCGCTGCCGCCGCTGACGAGCACCAGCCGCTCCGGCCGCTCCGCCGGGAGACAGAACTCGCCGGCGGCCGCCGCGAGGTCGACCACGTCGCCCGCGGTGGCGTGCTCGTGCAGGTGCCGCGAGACGACGCCGTCCGGTCGCACCCCGACCGTGAGCTGGATGCGCCCGTCGGCTCGATGCTGGGAACTCACCGGCGAGTAGCTGCGGCTGTGCCGCACACCGTCCACCACCACGCCGAGTTGCAGGTGCTGACCGGCCCGGAACTCCAGGGGCCGGCCCGGGCGCAGCTCGAGCGTCACCGCACCCGGGACATTTCGGTCAACGTTCGTGATCCGGGCGCGCGTGTGCTGCACGGCCAGGAGCGGATCGGCCAGTTCGAGGTACCGATCCGGGTGGTGCGGCGCGGAGAGTACATGCAGCGCCTTGATCAGGGCTTTGCGTCCGATCGACGGCCCCGGCCCGCGTCGGGCGCGGTGAAGCAGGGTCATGGCGTCGCTCCTCTCGAGCGAGAATCCAAAGTCAGTGCACAAATGTGCACTGAGTTCAGTGTGCCAGGGTCGCCCGGTGGGCTGTCAACGATGTTGTGGCGGCCGTCACCACGGTCCCCGACCGCCGCCGCGTCGCACTGCCTAGACTCGGAGCCGTGTCCGCAGCCCCCGTTCCCGAACCCGCGACGCGAGCTGCGCGCAAGGAGCGCACCCGCCAGGCCCTGCTCGACGCGGCGCTCGAACTCTCCGCCGATCGCAGCTTCGCGACGGTGAGCCTGCGCGAGGTGGCCCGCCGAGCCGGGATCGTGCCCACGGCGTTCTACCGCCACTTCGGCTCGATGGAGGAACTCGGCGTCGCCCTCGCCGCCGACACCATGCGCATGCTCCGCACGCTGCTGCGCGAGGCCCGGCGCACGCGCGGCCCGTCCTCGGCGCGGGCGTCGCTCGAGGCCCTGGTGCGGCAGGTCCGCGCCCACGAACAGGCGTTCCGATTCCTGGCCCGGGAGCGCTACGGCGGCCAGCCGGCCGTCGCGCGCACCGTCACCGTCGAGTTGCGGCTGATCACGGGCGAACTCTCCGTCGATCTCTCCCGCATGCCCGGAATGGCGGACTGGGACGTCGACGACCTGGAGATGGCGGCCGACCTGCTGGTGACTGCCATGCTCGAGGTGGTGCTCGAACTGCTCGACGTGGACCGGCCCGGCGGGCCGGCGGAGGCCGAGGTCCTCGCCCGCGCCGAAAAGCAGATGCGTCTCATCGTTCTCGGCATGGGCGCGTGGAAACCTTCCCACCGCTAACGGCAACCCGTACGGTGGGCGCCATGTTCGAGACCACTCACGTCACCCTCGGAGACCTCACCTTCGACGTTCACGTCACCGGTCCCGCCGACGGCACGCCCGTCGTGCTGCTGCACGGATTCCCGGAGACCGCCCGCAGCTGGGAGGCCGTGGCGCCGCAGCTCGCGGAGGCAGGTCTGCGAGTGCTGATGCCGGACCAACGGGGGTACTCCCCCGGCGCCCGCCCGGACGGCGTGTCGGCATACACCATCGACCTGCTGGTCGGTGACGTGATCGGGCTGCTCGACGCGACCGGCCTCGGGCAGGCCCACCTGGTGGGGCACGACTGGGGCGCCGCCGTGGCCTGGCAGGTCGCGGCGCGGCACCCCGACCGCATCAGCACCCTGACCGCGGTGTCCGTGCCACACCTCGCGGCCTACGGCTGGGCCCTGCGCGAGGACGCCGATCAGCAGGCCCGCGCCGCCTACATCAAGCTGCTCCGGCAGGAGGGAAAGGCCGAGCACGTCCTGCTCGAGGACGACGCCCGTCGCCTGCGCGCGATGTACGGCGACCGGGTGAGCCCCGAGTCGATCGACGAATACGTGCGCGTGCTGTCCGAGCCCGGCGCCCTGACCGCCGCGCTCAACTGGTACCGCGCGATGACCCGGGAGCTCTCCGAGCTGGCACCGGTGCGGGTGCCCACCACCTACGTGTGGAGCACCGAGGATTCGGCCCTCGGCCGGGTGGGCGCGGAGCGCTGCGGCGAGTTCGTCGACGCGCCTTACGAATTCGTCGTCCTCGACGACGTCAGCCACTGGGTGCCGGAGGAGGCACCGGACGCGCTGGCGAAGGCGATCCTCGCCCGCATCGGCGACCGGCCGTAAGAGCATGACCACAGGAGGGGCCGTGACCACCGCAGCCTGCCACCGCCGTATGCGTCGCCGGCTCGGCGCGGCCGCGGCCGCCTCCCTCACCGTGCTCGCCGCCGCGGCCTGCACCGATCCCGGGTCGCCCGCCGATTCCGAGCCCGAGCCCAGCCCCGCCTACAGCTCCTATGTGGCCCTGGGTGACTCGTTCACGGCGGGCCCGATGATCCCGCCCCAGATCGACTCGGCGTGCGCGCGCTCGGGGAGCAACTACCCCCATGCGGTGGCCGAGACGCTGGGCATCGACAACTTCCGCGACGCGTCGTGCAGTTCCGCGACGACAGCGAACCTGACAGGGCCCCAAGTGGTTTCGTCGGGCGCCACCGTCCCCCCGCAATACGATGCACTCACCCCCGAAACCGAGCTGGTCACCGTCGGGATCGGCGGCAACGACATCGGCCTGGTCGCCCTGGCCGGATCGTGTCTCGCGCTCGACCGCTCGTCCGGCAGGGCCGCGGCACCGGCCGGACCCCTGTGCGCGACCGCGAACGTCCGCGACGGCCTCGACCTCGTGGACCGCGCGATCGACGACTTCGCCCCCACCTACGGCGTGATCGTGCGGGAGATCCGCAACCGCGCCCCGGACGCGCGCATCCTGCTCGTCGGCTACCCGACCGGGATCCGGGACGGCGGATGCTATCCCGATCAGCCGATCCTGCCGGACGACGCGACGTACCTGCAGGCGAAGATCGACCGGCTCAACACGGCGATGGAACAGCAGGCCGACGCCGCGGGCGTCGACTACGTCGACCTGCGCGAGTCCACCGTCGGGCACGACGCGTGCCAGCCCTCCGCGCAGCGCTGGACCGAAGGCCTGTTCCCGTCCCAGCCGGCCGCCCCGCTGCACCCCAACGCCGACGGCCACCGCAACGCAGCCGAACAGGTCCTGGTCACGATCGCGGACTAGCCGCGGGGTCGATCGCCGATCGGCACAGGGCCGAGAGCTCGTCGACCACCGCGTCGAGCGGCGCCGAGCTGCGCTGCGCCTGGGCGAGCACCAGCGCACCCTCGAGCGCGCCGACGATGAGCACCGCCAACGACCGGGCGCGTTCCGGGCCCACCCCGTCCGCGACGAGCGTGCCGGTGAGCAGGCCACACCAGTGCTCGAACGCCTCCCCGGCGACATCGCGGGCGCCGCGCTCGGTGCCCAGGGCCGCCGCGACGATCGGGCAGCCGACCGCGTAGTCGCCGGCCTCGAGACCGCGACGCCACAGGTCGGCGAGAGCCTGCAGTGCGCCGGGGGTGTCCGAGGAGTCCAGCACCCGTGCCATCCCGTCACCCAGGTGGTCCGCGGCACTGCGGGTGGCCTCCTCGACGAGCTGCGCCTTTCCGCCCGGGAAATGGTGGTAGACCGACCCGCGCGGCGCGCCGCTGTGGGCGAGCACGTCGGCGAACGAGGTCGCCGCGACGCCCCGCTCGCGGATGAGCCGGATCGCGCTGCGGATCATCGCGGCGCGAGGGCCGGTGGTCGGGTCGCTTCGCCTCGCCATGTCCGCGCTCCGCTCTTGCCGTCGGTTTCTATGTATGTTGTCATACTTAGGTCCGGACCGTGCCGGAACGGACCCGTTCTTCCCGAGGAGTCGTCGTGACCGAGATCGCCGCCCCGCCCCACCCCTTCGACGCCGCCGTGGCGCTCGAGCCCGCGGAGGACGGTCACGCGCGGGGGCGGACCAGCCCGGAGTACACGAACATGGTCGGTCCGTTCGGCGGCGTCACCGCCGCCGCCCTGCTGCGGGCCGTCCAGCAGCACCCGGACCGGCTCGGCGATCCCATTTCCCTCACCGTCAACTACGCCGGCCCGGTCGCCGACGGCGAGTTCGACATCACCGTGCGGGCGGTCCGCACCAACCGCACCAACCAGCACTGGCTGCTGGAGCTGACGCAGGACGGTGTGGTCACCACCACCGCCACCGCGGTGTTCGGCACCCGCCGCGACACCTGGTCGGACACCGAGCTCGACATGCCGGCGGTCCCGTCGGCGGATGCGGTTCCCACCCGGACCTTCCCGGACTTCATCGCGTGGGCCCGCAACTACGAGATGCGGTTCGTCGAAGGCGCGGTGCCCCAGCAGGACGCCGGCGAGCACCCCGACTCCACCACGACGCTGTGGGTGCGCGACACCCCGGCCCGCCCGCTCGACTTCCCGGCGCTGACGGCGCTGTGCGACGTGTTCTACCCGAGGGTGTTCCTGCGCCGCGGCCGGTACATGCCGGCCGGGACCGTGTCCCTGACGGTGTACTTCCACGCCGACGCCGGGCAGCTCGAGGCCCAGGGCGACGACTTCGTCCTGGGCACCGCACGCACCCACCGCTTCTCGCAGGGCTACTTCGATCAGGCCGCCCAGCTGTGGGGCCGCGACGGCACGCTGCTCGCCACGACCCACCAGCTCGTCTACTTCAAGGACTGACCCTCCGGGGCCCGCACCGCGAGCAGCGCCGCCAGCCCCGCGCCGAGCACGACGAGCAGGCCGGCGATCCCGGCCCGGTCCGCGTCGAACGTCCAGGCGAAGAGCCCGAACAGGGTCGGGGCCAGGAACGACACGGCGCGGCCCGACGTCGCGTAGAGCCCGAACATCTGCCCCTCCCGCCCGGCCGGGGTGATGCGCGCGAGGAAGGTGCGGGCCGACGACTGCGCGGGCCCGACGAACAGGCACAGCAGCAGACCGAAGATCCAGAACATCAGCGGCCCCGACACCACGAGCAGCACGACCCCCACGGCCATCATCGCGGCGAGCGAGGCGACGATCACCGCCTTGGGGCCGACCCGGTCGTCGAAGCGCCCCGCGGCCAGCGCACCGAGGGCCGACACCACGTTCGCGGCCACGCCGAACAGCAGCACGTCGGCGGCATCGATGCCGTACACGTTCACCGCGAGCACCGCACCGAACGTGAACACCCCGGCCAGGCCGTCGCGGAACAGCGCCGAGGCGCCGAGGTAGCCGACGGTGCGCCGATCCATCGCCCACAGCTCGCGCAGGTCGCGCAGCAGCACCCGGTAGGACTGCACGATCCCGGCCCGCTCCGCGCCGGGATCGGCACCGGTGGGCGGAACCTCCGGCACCGCCAGCAGCACCGGGACGGCGAAGACCGCGAACCACACCGCCGCGGCCACCACGACCAGGCGGATGTTGAGGCCGCCCTCGGTGCTCACGCCGAGGAAGCCGCGGGTGTCGCCGTCGCCGGCGATGAACCCGAAGTACCCCAGCAGCAACAACAGCAGCCCACCGAAATAGCCCATGGCCCAACCCAAACCGGAGACCCGGCCCATGTTCTCCTCGGTGGAGACCTGACGCAGCATCGCGTTGTAGGGCACCTGCGCGAGTTCGACGACGACCGACGACACACCCAGCAGCACGAGGCCGAGCCACAGGTAGTGGTAGTCGTCGCGCACGAAGACCATCGCCGCCATCAGCGCGACACCGGCGTAGGACAGCACCGCCAGGGACCGCTTGCGCCGGCCGGCCGCGTCGTAGCGCTGGCCCGAGACGGGGGCGGTGACCGCGATGAAGAACCCCGATATGCCCAGCGCCCACCCGAGCCACGTGCTCGCCGACATCGACCCCGGCAGGTCGTCGCCGACGGCGTCGGTGAGATACACGGAGAAGACGAAGGTCAGCACCACCGCGTGGTAGGCCGACGACCCGAAGTCCCACATTCCCCAGGCGAAGACCTGCCGTCGCGAGGTGGCCTCCCCGATCCCGGCGGCGTCCGTGTGCGCGCTCATGCCCGCAGCCTAGGAGATCGTCGCGCCGAGAACCGGCCTCCGGTGATCCGCGCGATTTCCGGTCAGCCGCGACCGCACTCCGCGTTCGCGGCTGACCGAGAGGTTCGCGACCGTCCCCCCAGCTGTGCACTTGATTGCATATGCACCTCGGTGCATACTCTCGACATGGCCCTGGAACACGCGCTGCTCGCCGCACTCGACGAGCGGTCCGGCTCCGGCTACGAACTGGCCCGCCGGTTCGACAAGTCGATCGGCTTCTTCCACAGCGCGACGCACCAGCAGATCTACCGCGTGCTGCGGCGTATGGAGGACCACGGCTGGGTCACCGGCCGCACCGTGCCGCAGGACGGCCGGCCCGACAAGAAGGTCTACCGCGTCAGCGCCGCCGGACGCACCGAGCTGGACCGTTGGATCGCCCACCCCTCCGACCCCGAGCAGCTGCGCAGCGACCTGGCCGTGAAGATCCGCGCCGCCGGGCCCGGCACCCTGCCCGCCCTCCTCGCGGAGCTCACCCGCCACCGCGACGCCCACGCCGCCCGCCTCGAGGTGTACCGCACCATCGAGAAACGCGACTTCCCCGCACCCCACCGGCTCACCGGGCCCTCACTGCACCAGTACCTCGTCCTGCGCGGCGGCATCCGCGTCGAACAGGGCTTCGCCGACTGGTGCCAGGAAGTGCTCGACGCCCTCACCACCGAGGACCACTCGTGACGAACCCCTACCCCCACCTGCTCTCACCGCTCGACCTCGGACCGTTCCCGGTGCCCAACCGCGTCGTCATGGGCTCGATGCACACCGGACTCGAGGACCGCGCCAAGAACACCGGCCGCCTCGCCGCGTACTTCGCCGAGCGTGCCCGCGGCGGGGTCGGCCTCATCGTCACCGGCGGCTACGCACCCAACCGGACCGGGTGGCTGCTGCCGTTCGGCGCCAAGCTCACCAACCGGCTCGAGGCCCGGCGGCACCGGACGATCACCGATGCCGTCCACGCCGAGGGCGGTCGCATCCTGCTGCAGATCCTGCACGCCGGGCGCTACAGCTACTGGCCGCTGAGCGTGTCCGCCTCGTCGATCAAGGCGCCGATCAACCCGTTCCGGCCGCGCAGGCTCACCTCCTGGGGCGTGCGCCGGCAGATCCGCGCCTACGTCCGCTGCGCCCGCCTCGCCCAGCGGGCCGGCTACGACGGCGTCGAGATCATGGGCGGCGAGGGCTACTTCATCAACCAGTTCCTCGCCGAGCGCACCAACCGGCGCACCGACGAGTGGGGCGGCAGCCCCGAGAACCGTCGCCGGCTGCCCGTCGAGATCGTCCGCCGCACCCGCGAGGCCGTCGGCCCGGACTTCGCGATCTGCTTCCGGCTGTCCATGGCCGACCTCGTCGAAGGCGGCCAGCGCTGGGACGAGATCGTCGCCCTCGCTCAGGAGGTCGAGCGGGCGGGCGCAACGCTGATCAACACCGACATCGGCTGGCACGAGTCGCGGGTGCCCACCATCGTCACGTCCGTCCCGCGCGCCGCGTTCGCGGACGTCACGGCCGAACTGGCGAAGCACGTCGCAATCCCCGTCGCCGCGTCCAACCGGATCAACATGCCCGAGACCGCCGAGGAGATCCTGGCCCGCGGCGACACACAGCTCATCTCGATGGCCCGGCCGATGCTGGCCGACCCGGAGTGGGTCCGCAAGGCCACCGCCGGTGCCGCCGACGAGATCAACACCTGCATCGCCTGCAATCAGGCCTGCCTCGACCACGCCTTCGTCAACAAGCACGTCTCGTGCCTGCTCAACCCCCGCG
>NZ_PCZU01000186.1:0-3146 GCF_002887785.1 Rhodococcus sp. ENV425 | reverse complement strand
CGGCGGTGAACCTGGCCCGCCGCGGGCACGCCGTCACCCTGTTCGAAGCCGACGACGAGATCGGCGGCCAGTTCGGCATCGCCCGCCGCATCCCCGGCAAGGAGGAGTTCGCCGAGACCCTGCGGTACTACCGCCGCCAGCTGGAGCTGACGAAGGTCCAGGTCGAGCTCGGCACCCGCGCCACGGCCGACGACCTGATCGGTGCCTACGACGAGGTGGTCGTCGCGACCGGCGTCACCCCCCGCGTGCCCGCGATCCCCGGCATCGACCACCCGAGCGTGCTGTCGTACCCGCAGGTCGTCCGCGAGGGTGCGCCCGTCGGCGCCCGCGTCGCCGTGATCGGGGCGGGCGGCATCGGCGTCGACGTCTCCGAGTTCCTCACCCACGACCACTCCCCCACCCTCGACCTGGCCGAATGGAAGCGCGAGTGGGGCGTCACCGACCCGAAGGCCGCCCCGGGAGCGCTCACCGAGCCCCGCCCGTCGCCGTCGCCGCGCGAGGTGTTCCTGCTGCAGCGCAAGCCCGGCCGGATCGGCGCGCGGCTCGGCAAGACCAGCGGATGGGTGCACCGGGCGTCGCTGCAGCACAAGAAGGTGCACGAGATCTCGGGCGTGAACTACGAGCGGATCGACGACGCCGGCCTGCACATCAGCTTCGGCGAGGACCGCCGCGACCCGAAGGTGCTCGACGTGGACAACGTGGTGATCTGCGCCGGGCAGGAACCCGTCCGTGACCTCGTCGAGCGGCTCACCGCCGCGGGCGTGACCACGCACGTCATCGGCGGTGCCGACATCGCCGCGGAACTCGACGCCAAGCGCGCGATCGAGCAGGGCACGCGCCTCGCGGACCGCATCTGAGCCGGCCGCGGCTACGCTGACCGACCATGACTCTGCCGAACCCCACCCCCGACGCCCGCGCCGTCGTGACCGGCGCCTCCTCCGGCATCGGCGAGGCCCTCGCCGCCGAGCTCGCCGCGCGCGGGCACTCGCTGATCCTGGTCGCCCGGCGCGGCGACGTGATGGAGGAGCTCGCCGCGACGCTGCGGGCGACGCACGGCGTCACCGTCGAGGTCCGCGCGTGTGACCTGTCCGACCGCGACGCGCGGGCGAAGCTCGTCGACGAACTCGGCGAGCGCCCGATCAGCATCCTGTGCAACAACGCCGGCATCGCGACCTTCGGCCCGGTGGCCCAGCTGGATCCGGGCTACGAGCGGGCCCAGGTCGAGCTGAACGCCGTCGCGGTGCACGACCTGACCCTCGCGGTGCTGCCGCAGATGGTCGAGCGCCGCTCCGGGGCGATCCTGATGGTCGGTTCCGCGGCGGGCAACATGCCGATCCCCCACAACGCGACCTATGCGGCGACGAAGGCATTCGTCAACACCTTCTCCGAGTCGCTGCGCGGGGAGCTGAAGGACAGCGGCGTGCACGTGACGCTGCTGGCGCCGGGCCCGGTGCGCACGGAGACCCCGGATCCGGCGGAGGCCTCGATCGTCGACAAGCTCGTGCCGGACTTCCTGTGGATCTCCAGCGAGCACACCGCGAAGGTGTCGCTCGACGCGCTCGCCGAGAACAAGATGCGCATCGTGCCGGGCCTGATCAGCAAGGCGATGTCCGTCGCCGGCAACTACACCCCGCGCGGCGTCGTCGCGCCCATCGTCGGCGCCTTCTACCGGAAGCTGGGCGCGTAGCCCCCGTCAGCGTCTACGGCGGCGGCCGGTGCCGAAGATGCTGCGGCTGATCTCGCGCCCCGCGGCCGACGCCGCGGACCGCAGGAAACCCTTGACGGCCGCGCTGCCGAGGACCTGCTCGACCATGCTCGGCCCCGCGTCCCGGGGCGGTGGCGTGCCGGGCAGGTCCGGCAACGGCGGGACCTGCGCACGTGGGTCCAGGTCGGGGGCGCCGGCCACCTTCGCGGTGAGCCTCTCGTAGGCGGACTCGCGGTCGACGGTCTGCCCGTACTTGCCGTACAGCGCACTCCCGCGCGCCGCGGACCGGATCGCCTCCTCGCCGACGGTGTCCAGCAACGAACGCGGCGGACGGATCCGCGTCCACGCGACAGGCGTCGGCGCGCCCTTCTCGGACAGCACCGTGACGACGGCCTCGCCGATCCCGAGGGTGGTCAGCGCCTCCTCGAGGTCGTAGAACTCCGTCTCCGGATACGTGCGGACGGTCTTGGCCAGCGCCTTCTGATCGTCCGGTGTGAATGCGCGCAGCGCGTGCTGCACCCGCGCGCCGAGCTGGGACAGCACCGCATTGGGCACATCCGTGGGCAGCTGGGTGCAGAAGAACACTCCCACGCCCTTCGAACGGATGAGCTTGACCGTCTGCTCGATCTGCTGCAGGAACGCCTTCGAGGCGTCGGCGAAGAGCAGGTGCGCCTCGTCGAAGACGAACACGAGCTTCGGCTTGTCGAGGTCGCCCTCCTCCGGCAGCGTCTGGAACAGGTCGGCGAGCACCCACATCAGGAACGTCGAGAACAGCACCGGCCGCGCCGCGTGGGCGCCGAGCTCGAACAGGCTGATCACGCCGTTGCCGCCGACGACGCGCAGCAGGTCCTCGGTCTCGAACTCCGGTTCTCCGAAGAAGGTCTCCCCGCCGCCGGCCTCGAGGTTGACGAGCGCCCTCAGGATCACGCCGGCGGTCGCCGGGGAGACCCCGCCGATACCTTTCAGCTCTGCCTTTCCCTCGTCGCTGGTCAGGTGTGTGACGACCTGCCGCAAATCCTTGAGGTCGAGCAGCGGCAGCCCCTGGCGGTCGGCCCAGTGGAAGATCAGCCCCAACGTCGATTCCTGGGTGGGGTTGAGGCCGAGGACCTTGCTCAGCAGGATCGGACCGAACGCGGTGACCGTCGCGCGGACGGGCACGCCCGGGCCTTCGGTGCCGAGCGAGAAGAACTGCACCGGGTAGGCGGTCGGTCCCCATCCGGAATCCCCGGTCTCCGCGGCGCGGGTCCGGAGCCCGTCGTCGTCCTCTCCGGGCGCCGACAGCCCCGACAGGTCACCCTTCATGTCGGCCATCACGACCGGGACCCCGGCGGCCGAGAGTTGCTCGGCGATGCCCTGCACGGTCTTGGTCTTGCCGGTGCCGGTCGCACCGGCGACCAGTCCGTGCCGGTTCATCGTGGCGAGCGGGATCCGTACCCGGGCC
>NZ_PCZU01000185.1:0-2530 GCF_002887785.1 Rhodococcus sp. ENV425 | reverse complement strand
CCGTGAGGTCGTTGACGACGATCCGCGGGCACCCGACTTTCCTGCCATACCCGTCAGGTTAGTCGCAATGTCCACAACCGAACCATCCGCAACACCGGCATCAGCCGCACGCGGTGGTCACACCGGCGCCGGGACGGATCAGATGCCGCGACCGGATGCGGCGACCTCCGCGACGTCGGCCGCCTCCCCGGACGTCTCGACGCGCACCTCGTCACGGCCGAACGCATGCAGGAGCAGCTCGGCGGGTTCGCCGCGCAGGACCACGGTGCGCGGCCCGCGACGCCGGACCGTCGCGCGGGTGCCGTCGGGGCGTTCGAACACCACCGTGACGTCGGTGCCGCGATAGCCGCGCCGGCCGACCTGCCGGGCCATCTGCCACAGGCGGTCCTGGGTCGACGGGTCGAGCGGTCGCGGCTCCCACCCGGGCGCGGCGCGCCGCACGTCCTCGTGGTGGACGAACATCTCCGCGGCATTGGCGAGTCCGTCGACGAGGTACAGCGGCGACCAGATCGGCGGTCCGGACTCGATGTCGGCGAGCAGTTGCTCCCACGACCCTCCCGCCGCCTCGGCGCGCACCCGCTCGGTGTGCCCGGCCAGGGGTGGCAGGACGATGCCCGGCATCGTGTCGATCCGGCGTTCGCGGACCACGAGGTGGGCGGCGAGGTCCCGGGCGGTCCAGTCCCCGCACAGGGTGGGGGCGTCGGGACCGGTCTGTGTCATGGTGCGGACGAGTGCGTGTCGTTCGTCACGGGCGAGGCTCACGCGGCCCACTGTAGTGCCGGACCGTCCGGTAGCGCCGGACCGTCCGGCACGGCAGGGTGCGGTTGCGCCGGCGCGGCTACGCCGGGCCCGGGACGGTGATCACCGTCGGCACGATCATCGGCCGGCGACGGTAGGTGTCGGACACCCAGCGCCCGACGACACGGCGGATCGCCTGGGCGATGCGGTGGGCGTCGTCGATACCCTCGGCGGCGAGCTCGTTGAGGACCTTGTCCACGAGTTGCGCGGCCTCGGAGAGCGCTTCCGGGTCGTCGGAGAAGCCGCGGCCGGACACCCCCGGGGTGCTCACGGCGCGACCGTTCTCGTCCACGGCGACGGAGATGGAGATGAAGCCGCCCTCGCCGAGGATCAACCGGTCCGACAGGGTCGATTCGCCGACGTCACCGACGGACAGGCCGTCGACGTAGACGTGGCCGACGGGTACCTGTCCGACGATCTCCGCGAGCCCGTCGACGAGGTCGACGACCACGCCGTCCTCGGCGAGCACGATCCGGTCCCGCGGCACCCCGGTCGCCTCGGCCAGCGCCGCGTTGGCCCGCAGGTGCCGCCATTCGCCGTGCACCGGCATCGCATTCGTCGGGCGCACCGCGTTGTACAGGTACAGCAGCTCGCCCGCGGAGGCGTGGCCGGAGACGTGCACCTTCGCGTTCTGCTGGGTGACGACGGTGGCGCCTCGCTTGGCGAGGCCGTTGACGACCGCGAACACCGAATTCTCGTTGCCCGGGATCAGGGAGGAAGCCAGGATGACGAGATCGTCGGCCTTGATGTTGATCTGGCGGTGCTCGCCGCGCGCCATGCGCGACAGCGCGGACAGCGGTTCACCCTGCGAGCCGGTGGAGATCAGCACGAGCCGGTTGTCGGGCAATGTCGCGGCGGTGTCGAGATCGACGACGAGCCCGTCCGGCACCCGCAGGTAGCCGAGGTCCTGCGCGATCTGCATGTTGCGCACCATCGACCGTCCGACGAAGGCGATGCGGCGGTTGTACCGCCCGGCGACGTCGACGACCTGCTGGATGCGGTGCACGTGGCTGGCGAAGGACGCGACGATCACGCGCTGGGTGGCCTTGCCGATGACGTTGTCCAGGACGCCGCCGATCTCGCGTTCGGGCATCACGAAGCCCGGCACCTCGGCGTTGGTGGAGTCGACGAGGAACAGGTCGACGCCCTCGTCGCCGAGCCGGGAGAATCCGGCGAGGTCGGTGAGGCGGCCGTCGAGCGGCAACTGGTCGAGCTTGATGTCGCCGGTGTGCAGCACGAGCCCGGCCTCGGTGCGGACGGCGACGGCGAGCGCGTCCGGGATCGAGTGGTTGACGGCGAAGTACTCGCACTCGAACGGGCCGTGCGTGGTCTTGTCCCCCTCGACGACTTCGACGAGGTTGGGCCGCAGCCGGTGCTCGCGGCATTTCGCGGCGACGAGCGCGAGGGTGAACTTCGAGCCCACGACCGGGATGTCGGGACGCAGGCGCAGCAGGAACGGCACCGCCCCGATGTGATCCTCGTGGCCGTGGGTGAGGACGACGGCTTCGACGTCGTCCATGCGGTCCTCGATGTGCCGGAAGTCCGGCAGGATCAGGTCGACGCCGGGCTGCTGGTCCTCGGGGAAGAGCACGCCGCAGTCGATGACGAGGAGCCGGCCCTGATGCTCGAAGACCGTCATGTTGCGGCCGATCTCGCCGATGCCGCCGAGCGCGACGACGCGCAGGCCCTTCGGCGGCGCCTTCGGCGGGGTGCCGAGGCGCCCCGACATGTC
>NZ_PCZU01000184.1:0-592 GCF_002887785.1 Rhodococcus sp. ENV425 | reverse complement strand
CCTCGGCGTGGCGGGCCTTCACCACCTGGTGCGCGCGCGAGGGCCACACCGCGCTGCCGGCGCATCCGGTCACCGTCGCCGCCTACCTGGTGGCGTGCGCCGACACCGTCACCGAGGCGGGGGAGCGGGCCTACGCCCCCGCGACCTTGGCGCATCGCCTCGCCGCGATCGCCCACCACCACCGCACCGCCGGGCACCCCAGCCCCACCGGCGACGACCTGGTGAAGGCGACGATGTCCGGGATCCGCCGCGGCTACGCCACCGCCGGGCAGCGGCCCCGCAGCCCGCGGGCCCCGCTGCTCACCGCCGATGTCCTCGCCATCGTCGACAAGGCGAGAGCGGACTGCGCAGGGTGGGCGGACGAGGTCGTCGAACGCCGCGATGCTGCGATCCTGCTGTTGGGGTTCGCCGGGGCGTTCCGCCGCAGCGAACTCGTCGCCCTCACCTGCGGGGACGTCAGTTTGCACCGGCTCGACGGCCTGCACATCCGCCTGCGCAAATCGAAGACGGACCAGGAGGGCCGCGGCACCGTCCGCGCCCTGCCCTTCACCCACAGCCACACCAGCTGCCCGCCGTGCGCGTGGATGCGGTG
>NZ_PCZU01000183.1:0-1849 GCF_002887785.1 Rhodococcus sp. ENV425 | reverse complement strand
CGACGGTCGTCGCAGGAACCGACGAGGGTGCCGCCTCCGAGACCGACGATCTGCGGCCGCAACCACCGCTGCCGCGCCCGTCGGCGCGATACCGGCTGGCGCGGGCCGCCCGGCCCGGCAGTCGATCCTGGACCATCGTCCTTCGCCTCGTCGTGGCCGGTCCCGTCGCGGGCGCACTGGCGCTCGCGTGCGGTGTCGGGCGGCCGGACTGGGCGGTGATCACGGCGGCGATGGTGCTGCATCAGGGACCCGACCGGGTGCTGGGCAGCTACCGGGGCCTGCACCGGTTCGCCGGCACCGTCGTGGGTCTGGGCGTGCTGGCCGCGGTCGTGTGGGCCGCCCCGACGGCCGTCGCGCTCGTCGTGGTGGTCGCGGTGTTGCTCGCCGGAACCGAGGAGTACCTGGTCCGGAACTACGGCGTGGCGATGGTGTTCATCACTCCGCTCGCGCTGCTGCTCGGCGGCGCCGGGGTGCCGCACGACTTCGCCGTGGTGGCCCGCGACCGCCTGCTCGAGACGGTGATCGGCGTGCTCGTCGCCGTCGCGGTGCTGTGGGTCGTGCTGCCGTTCGCGCATCGTCGCGTGCTGCGCTGCGCCGACGCGCGGGTCGCGGAGACGGTCGCCACCATCGTGCAGGCGCGCACGGCGGGGGAGCGGACCGTCCTGCCGGAACTGCGCCGCGACCTCGAGTTCGACCTGCACGCCGCGACGACCGCCGCGATCGTCGCGGCCCACACCGAACCCGGCTGGACCCGCGACCGGTGGCCGGAGCACCGGCGGCTCCACGAGACCGGATACCGGGTCCTCGCGCACCCGGCCTGACCGGCGCGCCGGTCAGTGTGGCAGCGGCACCAGTTCCACCGGATCGCCGTCCGCCGCGCCGCGCGGCACGAGCGCGATCGCCCGTCGCCCGATCAGCCCCGCCAGGTGTGCGGTGCGGATCGCGTTGTCGCACACCCACAGTCCGTCGTCGGTCTGTGTCGCCGGCAGCAGCCGGGTGACGTCGCCGCTCACCTGCGAGGCGTTGGCGAGCGGCGCGGTCCACGGTGGCTCCGGCCGTCGTCCGGTCAGCCCGTCGACGACGGCGGGCAGCATCACCAGCAGCGTCGCGACGGCCGCGACCGGGTTGCCGGGCAGGCCGAGCACCACACGACCGTCCGGCAGCACCGCTGTCACCTGGGAACCGCCCGGCTTGCACCGGACCCGATCGACGACGATCGCCGCGCCGGCGCGGGCCAGCGCCGCCCGCAGCTGGTCGGCGGCCCCGCCGCCGGTCGCCCCGGTGACGACGATCGTGTCGACGTCGGTGGCTTCGCGGAGCAGCCGGTCGAACCCGTCGACGGTGTCGCGCAGGTGCGCCTCGCCGGCGACGGCGGCGCCGCACCACTGCACGAACCGCGGCAGGACGGGGCCGAGAGAATCGCGGGTCTGGCCGTCGCGCAGCGGCCCGTCGCGGCGGATCTCGTCGCCGGTGACGACCACGTGGACCCGGACGGGCCCGCGGACCGGCACGGCGGTCACCTCGCCGCTCAGCGCAGCGGAGACCACCGCCGGGCCCAGGGCGGTGCCCGCCTCGGCGAGCACGTGACCGGGCGCCCAGTCCTCCCCGCGACGGCGCGCGTCGTCGCGCACCGGGGCGCCGGGCATCCGGGTCACGGTGCCGTCGGTCACCTCGACGTGTTCGTCGCGCACCACCGTCGTCGCGCCGGGCGGCAGGTAGGCACCGGTGGCAATCCGCGCGGCCTGGCCGTCGTGCAGGGTGAACGGCTCGGTCGCGCCGGCCCGGTGGACCTCGGCGCGCAGCAGCCACGGACCGTCGCCGGCGACGGCGTACCCGTCCATCGCCGACA
>NZ_PCZU01000182.1:75642-85130 GCF_002887785.1 Rhodococcus sp. ENV425 | reverse complement strand
GGCACACTGTTGAGTTCTCAAAGAACACGCGCACACCATCGCTCCGCACTTTTCAGTGCTTCACTCCGGGGCAACCGTTCCAGCCTAACATCGGGGGCTTTCGGAATCAAAATCCGCGGCCGATCCGATCTCAGGAGCGATTGGAAACCCTACCAGAAGGTTTTCAATCGGGTTAATCAGGCGCCTGCGTCCAACCTCGTTTTCCCGAGCCCCTGCGGGCCGGGTCGGTGTCCGTGTCGCTCTGACCTGGAATAAGTTACGTGATCCTTCGACCCCGCGCCAAATCGCCAGGTCAGGACGGGTGTTTGCCCGCGAGGACAGCTGTTTCCGCGACGCGGAACCATCCCCTGTGCCACTGCGTCTCACCTTCCGAGGCGTCCGCCTCGTGGCAGTCCCCGCGCGGACCGTAGCCGGCGTGCGCACTGCGTGGCACCGTCGTTGTCGTTCCGCGGCGCGCGTCCCCGATCACGTCAGGCATAGGAGACCCATGAGTGGCTTTCCCGCAGAGATCGTCCCGCCGGGCCGGGCGGACGGACCCGGCTCGGGGTCCCCCGCGGCAGCGACGTGCGCGGCGGCCTGCCAGGACTACCTCGCCGCGCTCGACGAGCTCCTCCTCGGCATCGGCGACCGCGAGGCCGGCGACTGTGCGGGTGACGTCGCACCGAGCGTGGCCCGCCGGATCGAGGCCGTGGTCCGGATGAAGGCCGTCTTCGAGTCGATCGCGTCCCCCGAGGCACACGTCTCGCTCTTTCGGCGGACGTGATCATTGCATCTCGCGTCGCGGCACGGGCCGCCCGAATTCTCGAGTAACGTGCTCCGTGAGCAAAGCGAGAAAGGGTGCCGTGACGTCGACCGGGAACATGGTGGGTTTGTTCGCCGGTATCGGCGGACTCGAGCTCGGCCTGGCCGAGCACGGCTGGCGCACCGAACTACTCTGCGAGATCGACGCCGGAGCCCAGGCCGTGCTCCGCGCCCGCTTCGCCGATGTACCTCTGCACACCGACGTCACCCGCCTCCGTTCCCTGCCCCAGGCAACCGAGGTCGTCACCGCGGGCTTTCCGTGCCAGGACCTGTCGCAGGCCGGCAGGACCGCCGGCATCACCGGCTCCCGGTCGGGCCTCGTCGACGAGGTGTTCCGGTTGGTGCGGCGCAAGCAGGGCCCGCGATGGCTGCTCATCGAGAACGTCCCCTTCATGCTGCAACTCGGACGCGGCGCCGCGATGCGTCACATCACCGATGCGCTCGAGGATCTCGGGTACGCGTGGGCGTACCGGGTCGTCGATGCCCGCGCGTTCGGACTCCCACAGCGCCGGCAGCGGGTGCTCATGCTCGCCTCGCGCACCGACGATCCCCGGACGGTGTTGTTCGGCGAGGACGCCGGCGCCCCCGCGGAAGGCGATCCCGGCACCCACCCGTGCGGGTTCTACTGGACCGAAGGCGTGCGTGGTCTCGGCTGGGCGGTCAACGCCGTGCCCACGCTCAAGGGCGGCTCCACGGTGGGCATCGCGAGTCCGCCGGCAGTGCGGCTGCCGTCGGGCGAGATCGTCACTCCCGGTCTGATCGACGCCGAACGGCTGCAGGGCTTCGACCCCGACTGGACCGCACCCGCCATCCAGGCGCCCGGTGTGCGGACCGGGCATCGGTGGCGACTCGTCGGCAACGCAGTGAGCGTGCGCATGGCCGCGTGGGTCGGTGGACGGCTCGGGCGGCCGATCGATTACTCACCCGACCACGAGACCCCGCTGCGGCCCGGCGACCCCTGGCCGAGTGCCGCCTGGGGCGCGCGGCGGCGGGCTTTCCGGGTGCACGAGTCGCACTGGCCGGTGCAGGAACCGTACGAGGATCTCGCCGGATTCCTGGAGGACGCGCGCCTGCTGTCGGCGCGGGCCACCGCCGGTTTCCTGCGGCGGGCCCGGTCCGGGAACCTGAGATTCGTGCCCGGCTTCCTCGACGACGTCGAATCCCACCTGGACCGCATGGGCGGCTTCCCCGAGGCCGCGGCCTGAGGACGGAGCCGACCGCCGTGCCCTCCACCGATCCGCAGACCAGCGTCCGGATGAGCCGGCAGCGGCGCAGGGACACCGTCCCCGAGGTGGCCCTGCGCCGGGAGTTGCATCGTCGCGGGCTGCGCTACTTCGTCGATCGTGCTCCCCTGCCGGGGATCCGTCGTCGCGCCGACCTGGTGTTCCCGCGCCGCCGCGTTGCGGTGTATGTCGACGGGTGCTTCTGGCATCGTTGCCCGCAGCACGCCACCGATCCGAAGAACAACGCCGAGTGGTGGGCCGCCAAGCTCGCCGGGAACGTGGCCCGGGACCGGGACACCGACGCGGCGCTCGCCGCGGCCGGATGGACGGCGGTGCGGATCTGGGAGCACGAGGATCCCGCGGAGGCCGCGGATCGGGTGCAGGCCGCATTGTTCGCGGCGGGACCGGGCACTGCCGATTCCTGACCGGCGAAGGAGGAAGCGGTGCAACCGGCGATCGCGCTCGTTCTCGGAGCGGTCATCGGGGTCCTGCTCGGCCTCCTCGGGGGCGGCGGATCCATCCTGGCGGTCCCCGCCCTGGTGTACGGCCTCGGACTCGACTTCCGCCAGGCCATCCCGATCTCGCTGATCGTCGTCGGGGCCGCAGCCCTGTCCGGGGCGATCCCCAAGGCTCGGGCCGGGCAGGTCGACTGGCGGCTGGCCGCGGTGTTCGCCGCGGCCGGCATCCCCGCGACGTTCGCCGGCACGGCTGTGGGCACGCTGCTGCCGCAACCGGTGCTGCTGGTGGGCTTCGCCGTCGTGATGGTGGTCGCGGGGATCCGGATGCTGCGCGAGAGCGACGACGCCGGGACCGCGTGCAAGATCGGCGACTTCGGCATCGACTGGAAGCGATGCGCGCCGAGGGCGATCCCGGCCGGCCTGGGGGTGGGCTTCTTGACCGGCCTGTTCGGCGTCGGCGGCGGCTTCCTGATCATCCCCGCGCTGGTGATGCTCCTCGGATTGGAGATGGGCGTCGCCGTCGGGACCTCCCTCGTCGTCATCGTCGCCAACTCGGCGGCCGGGCTGATCGCGCATCTCGGGGACGCCGACATCGACTGGTCGATCACGGCGGCGTTCGCCGGGGCCGCGGTCGTCGCGTCGCTTGTCGCCGGTCACCTCGGCACGCGCATGGAAACCGGACGGCTGCGGCGGTGGTTCGCCTATCTCGTCTTCCTCGTGGCCGCGTACGTGCTGGTGGACACACTGTTCCTGCGCTGAGCCGAAACTCTTCCCGCACTCCACGCATTCTTTGTACGCCCCGGGGTATCCGGGGGCATAGTGGAAGTACCGTGGAAAGGCATCGACATGGACGTATCGATCATCGAAACCTCGAGCCTCGGCGATCGCAGCTATCTCGTCACCGAGGCGGACGTCGCCGTCGTCGTGGATCCACAGCGGGACATCGATCGAGTGCTCGCGCTCGCCAACGACCGCGGAGCGCGCATCACCCATGTCCTCGAGACCCACATCCACAACGACTACGTCACCGGTGGGCTGGAACTGTCCCGCGCCGTCGAGGCCGAGTACATCGTTCCAGCCGGCGACGACGTGGACTACGAGCGACGTGCCGTCCACGACGGCGACCTGATCGACGCCGGTCCCATCCGGCTGCGGGTGATGCACACCCCCGGGCACACCCACCACCACGTCAGCTATGTGCTGCTCGACGCGACCGGCGGCACGCACGGGATCTTCACCGGCGGGTCGATGCTGTACGGCTCGACCGGCCGCACCGATCTCGTCGGCCCGCAGTACACCGAGGAACTGACCCACGCACAGTTCCGCTCCGTGCGACGGATCGCCGACGAAGTGCCGGCCGACACTCCGGTGTATCCCACCCACGGCTTCGGCAGCTTCTGCTCGGCGACCCCCACCAGCGGCGACTCGTCCACCGTCGGGCAGCAACGCGACGTCAACCCGGCGCTGACCCGCGACGAGCAGGCCTACGTCGACGAGCTCATCGCCGGACTCAATACCTACCCCGCGTACTACGCCCACATGGGCGTGATCAACAGGGCGGGTCCGTCGCCGCTCGACCTGTCTGCGCCGGAGCCGGTCGACCCGGCCGAGCTGCGCCGGCGCATCGACGCCGGTGAGTGGGTCGTCGATCTGCGCGAGCGCACCGCCTTCGCCGCGGGACACCTGGGCGGCACACTCGGCTTCGAGCTGTCCACCTCCTTCGTCACCTACCTGGGGTGGCTCTACAAGTGGGGTGCGCCACTGACCCTCATCGGCGAGAGCGACGAGCAGATCGCCGACGCCAAGCGCGAACTGGTCCGCATCGGCGTCGACGAACTCGCCGGAGCGGCCGTCGGCGAGATCCACACCCTGGTCAACGGACACGAACTTCGGTCGTACCGCGTCTCGGACTTCGCGGAGCTGACCCGGGAGATCGACAGCGAGCAGGTCCGGGTCCTCGACGTGCGCCAGAAGGACGAGTACGAGGACGGCCACGTGCGCGGAGCGGTCAACATCCCGCTGCACGACCTCGCCGAGCGGCTCGACGAGGTACCCCGCGGGGAGGGGTGGGTGCACTGCGCCTCCGGCTACCGGGCATCCGTCGCCGCGTCCATGATCGACCGGATCGACCGCACCGTCGTCCTCGTCAACGACGACTTCGAGAAGGCGTACGACCAGGGTCTGATCGGCACGTCGTAGGTCCTGCCCCATCGTCGGGGCCGGGGGGCCGCCACGACGCGAGAGCCCCTCACCACAATGGGTGAGGGGCTCTTCGTTGTGCGCCCGAAGGGATTCGAACCCCTAACCTTCTGATCCGTAGTCAGATGCTCTATCCGTTGAGCTACGGGCGCAGTGCGTGTATGCAGTTGTTTCTGGTATGCAGTTGTTTCTCATATTCAGTTGTCGCCGGCGACGCTGCACCGACGTGGCGGAGGCGAGAGGATTTGAACCTCCGGTCCCCCGTAAAGGGGACAACTCATTAGCAGTGAGTCCCATTCGGCCGCTCTGGCACGCCTCCCTGGGGGGTTTCGATTCTCTCGAACCGCCGGGACGAAAGATTACACACGTTCGGACGGCAAACGCAAAACGCCTGGTCAGCGCAGGTGCGCGTCGAACCAGTCGAAGATCCGGCGCCGTGCGTCGATGATCGCCGCCTCGGCCGGGTCGGTGTCCGGATCGGCGGTGTCGTGCTCGACCGGCGGCTCGTCGGGGCGATGCGCCAGGCCGGGGTAACCGATGACCAGGGTCGGTGCGTCGGCCTGTCCGGCAGCCTCGCGCAGCTGCTCGACGTCGCCGGTCGGGGTGGTCGGGTCGTCCTCGCCGTACAGACCGAGCCACGGCGCCTGCAGGTTGCGCACGGCCTCGACGAGTGCGGGAACGTCGGGCCGCAACGGCTGCACGATGCCGTGCGCCGCGACGGTGACCGCGGCACCCACCCGCCGATTGGCGGCGACGATGAGCGCCGCCGTCCCGGCGTCGTCGAACCCGATCACGCCGACCGCGTCCGGGTAGACCCCACTGCGTACCAGCCAGTCCATCGCGGCATCGACGTCGTCGAACAGGTTCTGCCCGAACACCTCGTCGTCCTCGGTGAACTCGCGGTGGAACAGATTCGGAGCCACGACCAGCCAGCCCTCGGCAGCCAGAACCTCCATGAACGCCAGCAGGACCGGCGGAAACACACGGGATTCGTGCAGCACGACGATGCCACCGCGGATGGCACCCTCCGGCCGAAACACGGTCAGCGGTACCTGCCCCGACCCGTCCGGCAACCGGGCCGCGGCAGTGTGGATTCCCGACATACCGTCCACGATGACACGACCCACCACGACCGTGCACGCAATCGCCGGGCGCATAATCGGCTGGTGACCCCACGGACCCGCCCCGACCTCACCTCGATCCCGTCCTATGTGCCCGGCCGCAGTTTCCCGGGCGCGATCAAGCTCGCCAGCAACGAGACCACCGTCGGTCCCCTGCCCAGCGTGCGCGACGCGATCGCCGAGGCGGCGTACACGGTCCACCGGTATCCGGACAACATGGCGGCCGTGCTCATCGGCGCGCTGGCCGGGCGGCTGGGGGTGAAGCCGGAGAACATCGCCGTGGGCAACGGCTCGGTGAGCCTGTGCCAGGAACTGGTGCTCTCGGCCTGCAACGACGGCGACGAGGTCGTGTTCTCCTGGCGGTCGTTCGAGGCGTACCCGGTGGTGACGGCGGTGGCCGGCGCGAAGTCGGTGCCGGTGCCCAACACCCCGGAGCACGGCCACGACCTCGACGCGATGCTCGCCGCGATCACCGACCGCACCCGGGTGGTGTTCGTCTGCAACCCCAACAACCCGACCGGGGCGCTGCTGGGCAGAGCGGAGCTGGAACGGTTCCTCGACGCGGTGCCGCCGCAGGTGCTCGTCGCGCTCGACGAGGCCTACTTCGAATACGCCCGCCCGAAGCCCGGCGAGGAGCAGGCGGACGGGATCGCGCTCGCCGCCGGCCGGCCGAACGTCGTGGTGCTGCGGACCTTCTCGAAGGCCTACGGCCTGGCCGGCCTGCGGGTCGGCTATCTCGTCGGCGACCCGTCGGTGATCAAGGTCCTGAACAAGGTGCACACCCCGTTCAGCGTCAGCTCGCTCGCACAGCAGGCGGCCATCGCGTCCCTGGCGGCGGCCGACGAACTGCTCGAGCGCACCGACAGCGTGCTCGCCGAGCGCGACCGGTTGCGGACGGCGCTCGTGGACGCCGGCTATCCCGTGCCGGAGAGCTACGCCAACTTCGTGTGGTTGCCGCTCGGTGACCGGTCGGCGGCGTTCTCCGAGGCGTGCGCGGAGGCCGGTGTGCTGGTGCGCCAGTACGCGGACGACGGGGTGCGGGTGACCATCGGCGATCCGCACGAGAACGACGCGTTCCTCGCATTTGCGAGCGGCAAGGGCGTCGAGATCGCGGAAATCTCGAAGCCCTGACCTGCGCAGGAACGCCTACGAGACCCAACCGTTATCGCCGGGTGGCGATCGCGTGACCATCCGTTGGCACACTCGTCCGGTCGGCTACGGAAGTTGGAGTGTGCGGATGGGTTCAGGCGTGGCACGCCGGTGGACCCTGTCCGCGGCCCTGCTGACCGGCGCGCTGTGGACGTCGCTCGCCGTGGCCCCCGCGACCGCGATCCCCCCGGACGCCCTGCCGCTGCGGCTCATCGCCTTCCGCGACCTGCACGGCAGCCTCCTCCCGCCCCAGGGCCCCCGCAGCGAGGTCGTCCGCTCCGACGGCGCATCCGTTCCGGCGGGCGGCGCCGCATATCTCGCCGCCTACGTCCGGCAGCTGCGCTCGCAGGCGGACAACTCGGTGCTCTACTCCGTCGGCGACACCTGGGGCTCGTCCCCGATCGAGTCGGCGATGTTCCACGACGAACCCACCGTCGACCTGCTCAACGGCCTCGACGTGACCGCGGCCGCCCTCGGCAACCACGAGTTCGACAACGGCTACGCCGAGTTGCAGCGCCTGCGCGACGGCGGCTGCCACCCGGAGGGCTGCCGGTACGACGAGGAGTACGCCGGAGCCACCTTCCCGCTGATCGCGGCGAACGTCGCCGACGCCGACGGCAGCCCCGCGGCCCTGCCGTTCACCGTGGACTACGTCGACGGTGTGCCGGTCGGCGTCATCGGCATCGCCCCCCACGACACGCCGCAGGTGGTGCGCGGCGACGACATCGCCGGCCTGCAGTTCACCGACGAGATCACGGCCGTCGACCGCACCGCCGACGCGCTCGATGCCCTCGGCGTCCGCTCGATCGTCCTGCTCTACAAGGGCGCGTTGACGCCGCCCGCCGGGACCGACCCGTGCGACGCCACCGCCGGGCCCGCGCGCAGCCTCGCCACCCGGGTGTCGCCGAAGGTGGATGTCATCGTCACCGCGGACGGCGACGACAGTTTCAACTGCAGCTACCCCGACCCGGCGGGCAGTCCCCGGACCGTGCTGCAGGGCGCCTCGCACGGGCGCATCATCTCGGTCGCGGACCTGACGATCGACCGGGAGAGCCGCGACGTGCTGCGCGACCGCACCCACGCGTTCAATCAGATCGTGACGCACGACATCGCCCCCGACCCGCGCACGCAGCAGTTCGTGGACCGGGCCGTCGACGAGTCGCGCGACGTCGCCGAACGCGTCGTCGGCCGCATCGCCGCCGACCTGACCCGCGATACCGCGCCCAGCGGCGAGTCGGCCCTCGGCAACCTCGTCGCGGACGCGCAGCTGGCGGCCGCCGAACCCGCCGGGGCGCAGCTCGCGCTCACGAATCCCGGTGGAGTGCGCGCCGACCTGCTGCATTCCGGTGACGGGGTCGTCACCTACGGCGACGCCTACGCAGCCCAGCCGTTCGGGAACCGGCTGCAGGTGCTCGAGCTCACCGGTGCGGAACTGGTCGGGATCCTCGAGCAGCAGTTCCAGCAGGACGGAACCGGCGCGGGCCGCGAACGGATCCTCGCGCCCTCGCACACCCTGCGCTACGTCCTCGACCGGGCCGCGGCGCCCGGCAGCCGGATCCGGGATGTCACGATCGCCGATCGGCCGCTCGATGCGTCCGCGGCCTACCGGGTGGTCGTCAACGGGTTCCTCGCCGAGGGCGGCGACGGATTCACCGGGTTCACACAGGCGCGACGGGCGACGGGGGCGGGTGCCGAACTCGACGCCCTGAACGACTACCTGGCGCAGCACGCGCCCGTCCCGCCGCCGGCCACCGACCGCATCGCGCTGCCCTGACGGAACCGCTCAGCCGAGACCGAGGGCGCGTTCGAGCGTCGGCCAGGCGGTGCGCAGATCGTCCTGCCAGTAGGGCCACGAATGCGTGCCGTACGGGCGGTAGACGATGGTGGCGGGGATTCTCAGCTCCCGCAGCCGCCGGTCGAAGCCGATCGTGCACACGAAGGCGCCGACCTCGAGCGGTCCGCCCACGTCGAGAGCCTCCGCGTCGGGGCCGACGTCGTACGGGCCGGGCAGGCCGTTGCCGGTGCTGATGAAGATCTCCTTGCCGCGCAGCCGCTCGGCCAGGGCGTACGGGTCGTGTGCCGCCCACGCCGGATCCCCCGGTGCACCCCACATGTTGTCCGGATTGCCGCCCTTGTAGGCGACGGTCCCGCGCACCGCGTCCTGCGCGGACGCCTTCGACGTGTCCAGGCAACCGCTCAGCGCGGCCACGCCCCGGTACAGGTCCGGATTCCGGGCGATCAGGCTCGCCGCCCCCGTCGCGCCCATCGACAGTCCGCCGATGGCGTTCACTCCGTTGCCCGCGAAGCGGGCGTCGATCAGCGGCGGCAGCTCCTTCGTCAGGAAGGTCTCCCACGCGTTCACGCCCAGAACGGGGTCCGGCGCGAGCCAGTCCGTGTAGTAGCTGGCGGTACCGCCGATCGGCAGCACCACGTTCACGTTCTTGTCGGCGACGAAGTCGACGAGGTCCGTGCGCTGCGTCCACGTGCTCTCGCGGTAGTCCGACTCGGCGCCGGCGCTGACGCCGTCGAGCAGGTAG
>NZ_PCZU01000182.1:49830-75615 GCF_002887785.1 Rhodococcus sp. ENV425 | reverse complement strand
CCCCGGCGGGGTGCAGGACCTGCACCTGGACGACCCGCTGCATCGACGGCGAGGACACGAACACCGCCGAGCGTCGAGCGGTGAGGGACTCCACCCGATCCACCCGCGCGGATGCCGCCGGCTCGGCGGACACGACGGACGTCACGGACAGTGGCAAAACGAACGCCGCGACGAGCGTCGCGACCACAGCTCTGAGCATCAACTTCCTTCGTCCCCCGACTTCGGAAAATCCGATTCCACAGTACGGACCGGGGCGGGTCAAGAAAGTGGGGCTCGTCACCAACGCGGATCGCCGCCCTTGGTGACGGTGGGGCACCGCGTCGCCGGCTACGGCTGTGGGGTCGGTTCCGGCGGGGTCCACGCCCGGTCCGTCGGCAGGTACGACCGGAACATCAGCACGAATTCCCCGGGCGGCGCCGGCAGCCAGTTCGAGCCGCCCGACACCGGCGGCCGGGACGAGACCCACACGTCGAGCGCACCGTCGGGACCACGGACCAGTCCGGGCGTCCGGTCGCCGACGGCGTAGCGGTCGACCGGGTTGGCGACGAGGAACATGTCGGGGCCGTACACGGTGACGGACCAGAAGCCGCGGTCGTCCACCGGCGGCCCCTCGGGCGGGAAGCGCAGGAGGTAACCGGCCTCGCCCCGCAGCGCCGATCCGTCCGCCGCGGTGCGGGCCACGTGGTACGTCGATTCCTCCGGCACGTTCGCGCCGAGCCCGATCGTCGCGACCACCGCGCGCTGCAGGTAGTCGGTGCCGTACCGGCCCGCGGTCGCCAGCGAGCCCCACACCGCACCGGACTGCTCGCCCGAGTCGACGAGGTCCCGGATGCGTCGCTCGCCGCGGATCACCCCGGTGGCGAGTGCGGCGACGGTGTCCGCCGGCCCGGCACTCGGCCGGGCGCCGGGCCCGACCCCGAGGCCGGCGAGTTCGTCGAGCAACGGTCCGTCGGCGGGCGGTGGTGGGTTCGCGGCCAGGATCGCCGACAGCTCGTCGAAGAACTGCGGCCCCGACGCCGCGAGCGCCTGCGGGTCGGGGTTGCTTCCGCACGCGGTCGGCGGCAGCGGTGGCGGCGCATCGGCGACGGGGGCGGTCAGCACGGTGAGCGAGTACTGCCGCTGCACGGCCCGGGCGGCCTCGAGGTCGGTCTGCGCCTCGACGAGAGTCCGGCCGATCATCCAGGCGTCCCACGTGGGTGACTCGATCACGGCCGCTCCCGCCGGCAGCGGACCGTCCCATCCCGGTGGGACGACGACGTGGGCGCCTGCGGCCGATCCCGTCGCCCGGGTGCCGACGTTGGCGAAGACGTCGGTATAGATGTCGAGAAATTGGAAGTCGAAGTACCGATCCCCCGCCTCCGGGTGCGTGAGCAGCACCGGTCCTTCCCGAAGATCCAGCCACGCAATCGAATACAGTGTGTCGACGTTGGGGGCGACGACGACGCGCGAGGTGGGATCGGCCGTCGCGGACTGGTGGTGGAGCCGGTTCACCGGCAGCAGGCAGAGCATGTTCGCCCGGGTCCGCGCGAGCGTCACGGGCGCGTAGCCGTAGACGTAGCCGTCGGTGGCCACGTCGACCGCGGTCCGCTCCGGTTCCGCTGCCGGATGCGGCGCCGCGCAGGCGGTCAGCAGGCCCACCGCGAGCGCTGCCGCCGCCCGAGCTGCTGTGCCGGCCATTCCGTCAGTGTAGGAGGCGAGAACGCGTTCCTGGAGCGACACTCGCCGTCGGATCCGGGCGCTCCGGTGCCACCTGCGCGCGTCCGACGACGAAGCCCGTCACCTGCACACACGCCGCAGGTGACGGGCTCTCCTTCCGGCGGAAGCGGAGGGATTTGAACCCCCGGTGGGTCTCCCCACGCTCGCTTTCAAGGCGAGTGCATTCGGCCGCTCTGCCACGCTTCCGTGCCAAATCCTAACCACACCTGTCGTCGACGGCCGCCTCCACCTTGGTGAAGATCTCGGAGAGGGTCCGGATCTGCGTCCTCGTGAGCAGGTCGACGAGGTTGCGGCGCACCCCGGCGACGTGCGTGGGCGCGGCCTCGGTGAGCCGGCGGCGGCCCTCGTCGGTGAGGGTGGCGAGGACGCCGCGGCCGTCCTCGAGGCAGGAACTGCGCACCACCATCGACGCGGCCTCCATGCGGCGGATCTGGTGGGTGAGGCGACTGCGGGACGACAGCACCCCGTCGGCGAGGTCGCTCATGCGCAGCGCCCCGTCGGGAGCCTCGGAGAGCAGCACCAGGATCCGGTACTCGGCCAGGGACAGGCCGTGCGCCTCCTGCAGGTCGCGATTGAGTCGATCCATGAGCCGGTGATTGCCGTCGATGTAGGCCCGCCATGCCCGCTGCTCGTCCGTGTCGAGCCAGCGCGGATCGGGACGGTCGGCATGCAGTTCGGCTGTCACGCGGGCAGTGTAGAGGCAGGCCGTCGTCTGTGTTACTCGCCGGTCAGTTCGCTGCGTGTCGCCCCTGCGTCGGCGTGTCGCGATAGCGTCGAACCCATGCGCGCAATCACGATCACTGAACCCGGCGGCTCCGGGGTCATGCAGTGGGCCGAGCAGCCCGACCCCACCCCCGGTCCCGGACAGGTCCTGATCGACGTGGCCGCGACGGCCGTCAACCGTGCCGATCTGCTGCAGCGCCGCGGCCTGTACCCGCCGCCGCCCGGGTCGAGCGACGTCCTGGGTCTCGAATGCTCGGGGGTGATCGCCGAACTCGGTGAGGGCGTGAGCGGCTGGTCGATCGGCGACCGGGTGTGCGCGCTGCTGACCGGCGGCGGCTACGCCGAGCAGGTCGTCGTCCCCGCCGGACAGGTCCTGCCCGTGCCGGAGGGCGTGGATCTCGCGGTGGCGGCGTCACTGCCCGAGGTGGCGTGCACCGTGTGGTCGAACGTGGTGATGGCGGCGGGCCTGCGCCGCGGTGAGGTGCTGCTCGTGCACGGCGGTGGGGGCGGCATCGGCACCCACGCCATCCAGGTCGGCAAGGCGCTGGGCGCGAAGATCGCGGTGACCGCGTCGGCCGGCAAGCTCGACTACTGCCGTGAGCTCGGCGCCGACCTCGCGATCGACTACCGCTCGCAGGACTTCGTCGCCGAGGTCCGAGGCCGGTTCGGCGGCGCCGACGTGGTGCTCGACAACATGGGCGCGGCCTACCTGTCCCGCAACGTCGACGTGCTCTCCCCCGACGGCCGGCTCGTGGTGATCGGCATGCAGGGCGGCGCGAAGGGCGAGCTCAACCTCGGCAAGCTGCTCGCCAAGCGCGGGCACGTCCTCGCCACGGGCCTGCGTGGGCGGCCGGAGACCGGCCGTTCCGGCAAGAGCACGATCGTCGCGCAGGTTCGCGAGCACGTGTGGCCGATGATCGCCGAGGCCCAGGTCCGGCCCGTCGTACACGCAGAGGTGCCGATCACCGAGGCCGCGCGGGCCCACGAGATGCTGGATTCCCCCGACACCGTAGGCAAGGTCGTGCTGCGCATCGATCGGCACTAGGCCGGTCGGCCCGGTCAGGAGGCGGTGAGGTTGCGCAGCTCGCGCACCAGCTGGTCGAGCTCGTAGCGGGTGGTGTACGGGGCCAGGCCGATGGTGACCGCGCCGCCCTCGTCGCTGACGCCGAGCGAGTCGAGCAGGCGGCTCGTGCCGCGGCTGACCGCGACGGTGGCGATGCGACGGTCGGCGAGATGCGCGGCGACCTTCTCGGCGGGCACGCCCGCGACGGTGAAGCTCAGCGTCGGCACGCGGCTCGACGCACGGCCGATCACCATCACGTCGGGCAGGTTGTCGAGCAGGCGCATCAGCCGCTCGAACAGCTGGTCCTGGTAGCCCTGCAGCGAACTGATCGACGTTTCGAGACGCTCGCGGCGCGTGCCGGTCGCCTCGTCGTCGAGGGCCGCGAGGAAGTCGACGGACGTGACGAGCCCGGCGAGCATCGCGAACTGATGGCCGCCGACTTCGAGCCGCTCGGGGCCGCGTGCGTGCGGATCCAGGGAGACCGCCGGGATCCGGTCGAGTTGCGCCGGGTCGCGGAACACCAGGGCGCCGACCTGCGGTCCCCCCCACGCGGACGCGTTGACCGCGAGCACGTCGGCGCCGAGTTCGTGGATGTCGACGTGCGCGTAGGGCGCGGCCCCGGCCGCGTCGACCACCATGAGCCCGCCGACCTCGTGGAGCCGGTCGGCGGCGACGCGCACGTCCGGCGCGGAACCTACGAGCGACGACGCGGCGGTCAGCGCGACGAGCCGGGTGGTGGGAGTGATCAGTTCCTCGAACTGCCAGCTCGGCAGCTCGCACGTCTCGATCTCGACCTCGGCCCACCGGACCTGGGCGCCGTAGCGGCTCGCGACGCGCAGCCACGGTGCCACGTTGGCCTCGTCGTCCAGCCGGGACAGCACGAGCCCGGTGCCGAGCCCGAGCCGGGAACTGAGCGACTCCGCGAGCCAGGCCAGCAGGACCGCCCGATCCGGTCCGAGCACCACACCCGCCGGGTCACCGCCGACGAGATCGGCGACGGCGACGCGCGCCGCCTGCAGCAGCGACGCGCTCCGACGGTTGGAGGTGTGCCGGCCCGTCGGGGACGCCGCGGCGTTGCGGAATGCCGTCGACACCGCGCGGGAGACCGCGTCGGGAATCTGCATTCCGGCCTGTGGGTCGAGATGGATCCAACCGTCGCCGAGCGAGGGAATCAACCCCCGGATCCGGGCAACGTCGTAAGCCATGCGTGACACTCTAAATCCCGGTGTCAATCGTGTGTCGTCCACGTCGGTCCCGTACGCCCTCCGAAGGTGCACGTACGGAGCGCAATGTCGGGTGAAACCTCCCGTATCGGGAACCTGACTCGGCAACGGCACCGGCGAGAGGACAAGATGGAACCATGACGCATTCGGAGAATGAGCACGTCCTCGTGATCGGACCCGACGGCAATCCCGTCGCGGTCCAGCGCGACGGTACCGCCTCCGGTGATCCGCGGGAGTCCGCCGCCGAGCCCCAGGAGAAGCCGGATGACGCCGAGTCGCTCGCCGACATGGTCGAGCAGCCGGCGAAGGTCATGCGGATCGGCACCATGATCAAGCAGCTGCTCGAGGAGGTCCGCGCCGCGCCGCTCGACGATGCGAGCCGTGCCCGTCTGCGCGAGATCCACCAGTCCTCCATCCAGGAGCTCGGCGAGGGCCTCGCCCCGGAACTGCGCGAGGAACTCCAACGGCTCGCGTTGCCCTTCGGTCAGGACGAGGTGCCGTCCGACGCGGAGCTGCGGATCGCGCACGCTCAGCTCGTCGGTTGGCTCGAGGGCCTGTTCCACGGCATCCAGACGGCACTGTTCGCGCAGCAGATGGCGGCGCGGGCGCAGCTCGAGCAGATGCGTCAGGGTGCGCTGCCGCCGGGCATGCTGGGGGGCGGACCGCGCCCCGACGAACGGCACGGCCCGGGACCGGGTGCCCCGGGTACCGGTCAGTACCTGTAGCGACGGCCCGACCACGATCCCCGGTAGGCTCGGACCTCGTGTCAGCTTCTGCCCTCGATCCCGAGCCCACCGCCGCGGACTCTCCGGTGGTGTCGGATTCGCAGACCTTCCGGCGCGGCCTGAAGGATCTGCGCGACGGCTTCGCCCAGCGCGAGCTGTGGCTCAGCCTGGCCTGGCAGGACATCAAGCAGCGCTACCGGCGCTCGGTCATCGGTCCGTTCTGGATCACCATCGCCACCGGTGTCCAGGCCACCGCCATCGGCATCCTGTACGCCGCGCTGCTGGACATTCCGCTCGACGAGTTCCTGCCGTACGTGACGGTCGGACTGATCGTCTGGAACATGATCAGCGCCTCCATCCTGGAGGGCTCGGAGGTGTTCATCGCCAACGAGGGCCTGATCAAGCAGTTGCCGTCGGCGCTGAGCGTGCACATCTACCGGCTCGTGTGGCGGCAGTTGCTGTTCTTCGCCCACAACCTCGTGATCTACGTGATCATGATCTTCGCCTTCGGAGTGTGGCGAGACCTGACCTGGACGTCCCTCGCGGCGATCCCGGCGCTGGGCCTGATCGTGCTCAACGCCGTCTGGGTGGCGATCCTGTTCGGCATCTTCGCCACCCGCTACCGCGACATCGCCCCGATCCTGTCCAGCCTCACACTGCTGCTGTTCGTGCTCACCCCGATCATGTGGACGACGCAGAGCCTCGAGGCGCAGGGCGGGCAGGCCGCCCAGCGCGTCAAGCTGGCCGAGATCAACCCGCTGTTCCACTACCTCGACATCATCCGGGCGCCGATGATCGGCCAGGACCAGCAGGCCTACCACTGGTACATCGTGCTGGCGATCACCGTGGCCGGCTGGGGACTGGCGCTGCTGGCGCTGCGTAAGTACCGGGCCCGCGTGCCCTACTGGGTCTAAGGGGCCGTCATCATGACCGAACATGTGAGCATCGAGACGCGCGGCGCGTGCGTCGACTTCCCGATCTTCGACGCGAAGACCCGGTCGCTGAAGAAGGCGTTCCTCGGCAAGGCCGGCGGTTCGATCGGCCGCAACAACTCCGACGTGGTGGTGGTGGAGGCGCTGCGCGACATCACCCTTTCGCTGAAGGAAGGCGACCGCATCGGCCTCGTCGGTCACAACGGCGCCGGCAAGTCCACACTGCTGCGGCTGCTGGCGGGGATCTACGAGCCCACGCGCGGCAGCGCCCGGATCCGGGGCCGCGTCGCGCCGGTGTTCGACCTCGGCGTGGGCATGGACCCGGAGATCTCCGGCTACGAGAACATCATCATCCGCGGGCTGTTCCTCGGTCAGACCCGCAAGCAGATGCTCGCGAAGATGGACGAGATCGCCGAGTTCACCGAGCTCGGCGAGTACCTGAACATGCCGCTGCGCACGTATTCGACCGGCATGCGGGTCCGCGTCGCGATGGGCGTGGTCACCAGCATCGACCCCGAGATCCTGCTGCTCGACGAGGGCATCGGCGCGGTCGACGCCGACTTCATGAAGAAGGCGCGGGTGCGCCTGCAGAAGCTCGTGGAACGCTCCGGCATCCTCGTCTTCGCCAGCCACTCCAACGAGTTCCTCGCGCAGCTGTGCGAGCGCGCGCTGTGGATCGACCACGGGCAGATCCGCATGGAGGGCGGCATCGAGGAGGTCGTGCGCGCTTACGAGGGCGACGACGCGGCCGACCATGTGCATCACGTCATCGCCGAGCTGGAACGCGAGCAGGGGCTGCCGCAGGAGCGCTCGGCGTGAGCGAACGCATCGTCGGGGTGGTGGTCACCCACCGGCGGCGCGAGCAGCTGGCACAGTCGCTGAAGGTCCTGAGCGCCCAGACCCGGCCGCTCGACCACCTGGTGGTCGTCGACAACGCCGACGAGGAGGCCGTGCGCGACCTCGTCGAATCGTGCCCCCTGCCCACCAGCTACCTCGGGTCCAAGCACAATCTCGGCGGCGCCGGCGGCTTCGCCCTGGGCATGCTGTACGCGCTGTCGCTCGGCGCGGACCGGGTGTGGCTCGCCGACGACGACGGCCGCCCGGAGGGCCCCGACGTCCTCGCGACACTGCTCGAGTGCGCGCAGCGGCACGGCCTGGCGGAGGTGTCGCCGGTGGTGTGCGACATCGACGACCCCGACCGTCTCGCGTTCCCGTTGCGCCGGGGCGTGGCGTGGCGTCGTCACCGCAGCGAACTCGGCGACGTCGAGAGCGACGATCTGTTGCCGGGCATCGCGTCGCTGTTCAACGGCGCCCTGTTCACCGCCGCCGCGATCGATGCGGTGGGCGTGCCGGACCTGCGGCTGTTCGTGCGGGGCGACGAGGTGGAGGTGCACCGTCGCCTGGTCCGCTCGGGTCTGCCGTTCGGCACCTGCCTGCGCACCGCCTATCTGCACCCCAACGGCGCCGACGAGTTCAAGCCGATCCTCGGCGGCCGGATGCACACCCAGTACCCGGACAACGACACGAAGCGGTTCTTCACCTACCGCAACCGCGGCTACCTGCTCTCACAGCCCGGTCTGCGCCGGTTGCTGCCACAGGAATGGGTGCGGTTCGGCTGGTACTTCCTCGTCAGCCGCCGGGACCCTGCCGCGCTCCGCGAATGGGTGCGGCTGCGCAAGCTGGGCCGGCAGGAACGGTTCGAGCGGCCTGTGTGAGGGACCGACTATCGGGCCGAATGTCACATTGTGTCGATGGAACCGGCGCAATGTGACATTCGGCCGGGTGGGAGGGCGCGATTGCGCCCTATCGGCCCACTGTCTAGGTTCGGGGCTAGGTCTCGACGGGCACGGGAGGGCGCGATGCTGGGGCGTTGGCGGGCGACGACCCGGGGCAAGCTGCAGCGTGCCGTCGCCGAAGTCGTCGACCTCTCGGCGCGACGCACCCGCGAGCTGCAGGAGAACCACCACGACCGGATTCTCGCCGAGCTGACCGCGACCACCGCGGAGCTGCGGCAGGTACTGGCCGAGCTCGCACAGACCCGTTCGGAGGTGGGCCTGCTCCGGGACCGCGTCGCCGATCTCGAGCACCGGCAGCGCCGCGACCTGCGCTATGCGATGGACCGCGCCGCGACCGACACCGCCGCGGCGTTCGCGGTCACGAACATGCCCACCGCCGCGGTCCTCGACACCCCGCACGACACCCTGCGGTTCGCGCTCGACCGGGTGTCCCGGCCCGGCCTGGCCCTCGAGTTCGGGGTCGCGTCGGGCACCACGTTGCGGATCGTCGCCGACGCGTTGGGCGCGGACCACCCGGTGTTCGGGTTCGACGTCTTCACCGGACTGCCGGAGGCATGGCGCAGCGGGTTCCCCGCCGGGGAGTTCGCGCAGGACACCCCGCCCGACGTGCCCGGCGCCGAGCTGGTGCCCGGCCTGTTCGCCGACACCCTTCCCCGCTTCCTCGCCGCACATCCCGGCGACGTCGCGTTCGTCCACCTCGACGCCGACCTCTACTCGTCCACGACGACGGTGCTCGACCTGCTCGAGGACCGCCTGGTGCCCGGCACCGTGCTGGTGTTCGACGAGTTCTTCAACTATCCCGGCTGGCAGCGGCACGAGTACCGGGCGTGGACCGAGTTCGTCGCGCGCACCGGACTCGCGTTCGAGTACCTGGCGTACACGGCCGACAACGAGCAGGTCGTCGTGCAGCTGCGGTGAACCGTCACCGCACGAAACGGATCACCTGGCTGACGTTGAACTGCCGGCGCTCGTCGATCCGGAAACCGGCATGCACGAGCCCGGCGTACTCCGGGGTCGACTCGAACCGGTGCGGTGGAAGCGTCCACCACTGATTCGACGTGTGATAGACCCGCTGTTCGGTCGTCCGCTCGGCGTCCGCGAAGAACCACACCACCTCGCACGTGGGCAACTGCCCCGCGACAGCCTGGAACGGGAGATTCTCGTCCCACAGCCAGCCCTCGGCGGCCGCGGTCCGTCCGAGCCCCAGGTCGCGGGTCCCCGCGAACGTGTCCGGGCGCGCGGTCTGCACCAGCCGCTGCGACGCCGGGTTCCATGCGGCGCCGCCGAACAGCACACAGTCGCCCGGCGCCAGCCGGCCGGCGACGTCGCGGTTGACCGTGCTGAAGTCCATGCCGCTGGGGTCGGACCACGGGGAGCGCTGCGCGACGAACGACGGCACGGTCAGCAGCACCAGCGCACCGGTGACACCGACCGTCGCCCACGGCCGCACGGCCACGGCCGCGACGGCGACCGCACCGATGAGGGCCACCGCCGGCGTCGTGAACGTCAGATACCGGTCCAGGTAGACCGGGGACGCGACGAGCGAGTACGTCACGAGCATCGCCATCGGCACGACGATCCACGGCACGGCCACCGCGAGAACACCGTGCCGCTGCGCCCGCATGCGTCGCCGCCCAGACGCGACGAGCCCCACGACGACCAGGACCGTGAATGCCGCCGCGAACCAGGGGGCGCCCACGAACCACTGGTACTCCCACACGATCCGCGGCAGGTTCCGGTCGAGCGGCGGAATCCACGTGGTCTGCCCCGCCTGGGCGAACGCCTCCAGCACGAGCGGGCTCGCCGCCGCCGACCCCGCCACGACCGCCCCCAGCCACGCGAGTCCGCGGCGCCGCAGGTCACCCCGCAACGCCACGATGATCAGATGGGCCGGTATCAGCGCGACCGTGTACAGGAACAGCACCACCGACAGTGCGAGCACAGCGGCGTACACCAGCCACCATCGGAGCCGGCCCGACTCGCACGCCACGAGCAGCAGCACGGTCAGCCATACGGCGGCGGCCGCGGACGGGGCATAGCTGCGGGCCTCGACCGCAGCCCACGTCACGCGCGGCAGCAGCAGGAAGACGACACCCGCGAGCACGCCCAGCCGCCGGTCGGCGAGTTTCCAGCCCAGCACGACCACACCCCCGGCCGCGGCGCCCACGGCCAGGACGCTCGGCAGCCGCGCCGAGAATTCCGAAGCCCCGAAGACGGCGAACCAGTACCGCATCGCCACGTAGTAGAGGCCGTGGACGATGTCGACGTTACCGAGCACCCGGTCCAGGTCGACGCGGGAGCGCTGCGCCACCGAGAGGGTGGCCAGCTCGTCGTACCAGAAGGAGGGGCGCCCGGTGCCCAACGCGGCGACGATCGAACCCAGCAGTGCGATGAGGACAGCATCCCGCGCGCACGCCGTGGTCCGATCGGCCATCGGCTACTTCCCGTACAGGCGGGCCCAGTTCTCCCGGCTGGTCAGCTGCGGCATGGCCTCGCGATACCGCAGGGACACCGCGGGGGTCTCCTTCTTCAAGGCCTGCAGCGCGCGCACACCGCGCCGGAGCAGCGCGACGGCCCGCTCCTTGTCCCGCTTGCGCACGCGGACCCCTTCCTGGGACGCGTCGGTGACCACGGCGTGCGAGAACAGCGACACGTGCCACCAGTGCGCATCCGACGACGGGATGGCGACCGGATGCGCCGGGAGGCGACCGCGCCACTGGTTGAGGGTGCGCTTGGCCAGTACCGCCCACTCGAGGCTCTTGCGCGGGTACGGGCCGGCCGGGGTGATGAACATGTCGGCCGGACGCAGGCCCGGCACGTTGTTCGCGTTGTGGCGGATGGTCTCACCGTATTCCGCGCGCTCGCGCCGGATGACGGCCGCCGCCTCCATGCCGCCGTCGTGCAGGAACTCGGGCCCCCGCAGGAAGTCCTCGACGGCCTTGATCAGGGTGAAGGCCATCCCGTACTGCATCGAGACGAGGTACCGGAACAGGTCGGTCCGCAACTGCTTGGCGAGTGCCTTGCCGTCGAGTTCGGTGTGCAGGGCCGCGGTGATCATGGCGTTGCGGAGGTTGAAGTAGCGGTGCCACTCGTCCCAGTCCTTCCACGCGAAATCCGCGTGCCACACCGCGGCACCGGGCAGCGTGACGGTCGCGACGCCGTTCGCCCGCGAGCGGTAGCCGTACTCGATGTCGTCCCACTGGAAGAACAGGGGCAGCGGATAGCCGACCTTCTCCACGACCTCCGACGGGATCAGGCACGACCACCACCCGTTGTAGCCGGCGTCGACCCGGATGTCCTGCTGCTTCTTCAGCGTGCTCTTGTCCGCGAGCGCGTTCTTCACCTCCAGCCCGGCCTGGAGCCGCTGCAGGTCTGCGACCTCGGCCCCGACGTGGACCCGGTCGGGATGCAGCAGGTACAGCATCTGCGCGCCGACGATCGCGGGCTCGACGGTGCAGTTCGCGAACATGTTGAGCCGGACCACCGCCTCCGGTTCGCACAGGACGTCGTCGTCCATGAACACGATGTTGGCTCCGGGGTTCCGCGCGGAGCCGGCGACCTCGTACAGGCCGCGGGTGAATCCGCCGGCGCCGCCCAGGTTGGGCTGTGTGATGTAGACGAGCTTGTCGCCGAGTTCGGAGGCGACGCGCTGGAACTCCTGCCGGGTCTCCACCCGGTCGGTGCCCTGATCGATCACGTACACCGACTGCACGTCGGCCAGCGCGATCGGGTCGTCCGCCATGGCGGCCAGCGTCGCCGCGCAGTCGTCGGCGCGGTTGAAGGTGCAGATGACGACGGCGGCCGGCCGCAGGGACTTCGGTGCCGGCACCGTCCACCGGGCGTTCTCGACGGCCAGTTCGCCGGCGCCGGTGGAGATCCGTGCGAACAGGGCACCGCCGTCGACGAACCGGTCGATCGGGGTGGACACCGTCACCGTCGCGGGCGCGCCGTTCGACGACACGGCGGTCGTGGCGACGATCCGTCGCCGGCCCCGGGCATCGGTGGCGACCAGTTCGATGCGGCCGTCCCCGTCGACCTCGGCGACGAACTCGACCTCGGTGACGGCGGTCCAGCGCTGCCAGTAGCTGGCGGGGAATCTGCCGAAGTAGGTGTCCGTTTCGACACGGCTCCGGCGGCCGAGACGCACCCTGGTCCGCTCACGGTCGACGGTCCCCTTGACGGTGACGTACATGTCGTCGCTGACCAGCGGAGACGGCCCCGCGAACAGCGCACGCTGAGCGGTCGGACGGGTCGCGGGGCGCCCCGTGACGGACGAACCGTCAGCTGCGGTGCCGACCCCTCCCGTCGGTTCGATCGCAGCGAATTCGGCCTTGTCCATCCGTCGAAACACCTTTCGGAACCTTGCTGCCCCCCAGGACACAACTCGTCCCAGGCTACCAACGGACCGGGGACCGGCCGACGTCCCCGCGGATCCACCCCCGCGCCCGGCCGGTCGTCGCCCGGCCCACCCCCGTTATCCTTGGCCTCTGGCCAGCCTCGTCCCTGGCCTCCGGCCAGCCCCGTCCCCGACCTCTGGAGCACATGTGACCTCCGCCGTCGTGCCCGCGGTGACGACGCGGCGGCAGCGCCGGACGTGGGGTGCCGCAGTGGCAGCGATGGTGACGGTCACCTACCTGGTGATCCTGGCGGCCGACGATCGATGGTTCTACACCGACGACACGGAATCGGGTGCGGTACCGAACTGGATCTTCCTCGGCCGGATCCTGCGGACCGGACAGCTTCCGAGCCTCGTGCCGGAACAGTGGATGGCCGGGAACTACCCGGTCGAGGGGCAGGGCGGCCTCTGGAATCCGCCGCAGCTGCTCGTCAACCTGATCGCGCCGTCCGTCGACAACATGGTGCTGCTCTCGACCGGCGTGAAGTGGGCGTTCTCCGTCGTCCTGGCGCTGGGCGTGTACCGGATCTGCCTGGAGTACGGCGCTCGCGCGACGTGGGCGGCGGTGGCCGGCGCCGCCGTCCCGTTCACCGGGTTCGCGCTCTTCTTCGACCAGGCGACCTGGGTCACGGCCCTCACCGGCTCGGCGTGGGTGGCCCAGGCGTGGGCCAGTTCGCTCCGCTACCTGCGCGGACGCTCCGGTCCCCTGCCGGCGTTCGTGTTCCTGTACCTCGCCGTCAGCGTCGGCTACGTCTTTCCCGCGCTCGTCGCCGGGATCCTCACGGGCTGCCTCATGATCGGCGAACGGATCCATCGGCACTCGTGGCGGCCCTCGCTGCGGCTGGCGGTGGTCGCGAGCTGCGCCGCCGCGGGCGGGTTGATCACCTACCTGCCCGGGGCGCTGTCCAGCTCCGTCACCTGGCGCTCCGACCAGGGCTTCCAGAACGACAACTTCCTCACGGCACCTTGGTCGGACACCCTCAACTCCGGCATCCCCTCCGCGCTGCCGGGCATCGAAGCCTGGTTCGGGGAGGTGCAGCCGTTCCCCGTCACCTACATCGCCTGGTTCGCCGTCCCGGCGCTCGCCTTCGTGGACTGGAAGACCGTGCACCGGTCCGTGCGCAGCCTCGCCGGCGCGCTGATCTTCCTCGTCGCCATGCTCATGGCGACGGCCGGCCCCAGCGTGATGGGGCCGTTGCGCTGGCCGGCGCGGCTGCTGCCGATGTTCGCTCTCGCGACACTCGTGGTGGTGTGCGTGCTGATCAGCCGCCACGGCACGCTCCGCAGGATGCGGGTGCGGGCGGGCGCGGCGGCCACGCTCGTGCTGCTGATGACCCTGCGCTCCGGGTCCTCGTCCCCCGAGTTCATGAACCGTCACCTGCTGTGGGCGGGCGCCGTCCTCCTCGTCGGGGCCGCCGTCCTGTGGGGCGCGCTCCGCGCCGGTGAGCGGGCGGTGGCGGCGATCCTGCTGCTCTCGGCGCTGCCCGTCGTGTACTTCCAGGTGGCGTCGACGACACCGCACCCGCTCGCGTGGGATCTGCCGGCCCGGCAGTCGGTCGCGAAGGAGAACTTCCCGGACCGGCCGGGCACCACGCTGCAGCTCGCCGACCGCGAACTGGTGCTGCCGTGGACCGCGAATCCGCAGGGCGTCTACCGCTCCCTCGTGTTCGGCAATTTCGCCAAGTCCCTCGACGAGACGTACGTCAACGCCTACACCCCCATCGGCTTCGAGGAGTTCGCCTTCCACCTGTGCATGCGGCACGACGGCTCGAGCTGCGCCGACGCGTTCGGCGCCGCGTTCGCCACCGAATCGAGCACCGACCGGACGTACGTGGACCTGATGCTCGTGGATCGGGTGGTGCTGCAGCGCCGGCAGTACCCGGACGCCGACTCGGAGCCGGCGCCGCCCGGCTGGCGGTGGGTGCAGTCGCCGCCCGGGTCCGCGGACGCCGTGGACGCGGTGATCCTCGAACGGCTCGCCGGACCGATCAGCGGCCGGAACGGACGCATCTCCTTCACGGAAGGGGTCACCGCCACCCCGGTCTCCGAGGACTACGCGACGAGCCGGGTCCGCGTGAACTCGGTGGACGGCGGACGCGTCGTCTTCGGACGCCTGAACTGGCCCGGCTACTCGGCCACGCTGGACGGCCGGCCCCTGGAACCGCGCTCGGTGGACGGCATGTTCCTCGCGGTGGACATCCCCGCCGGCACCGAGGACGGCGAGCTCGTCGTGCGCTGGACACCGCCGGGCCAGGGAGCCGGGTTCGCCGGCCTGGGCCTCGGCATCGCGGGCGCCGCGGCGATGCAGCTGCTGTACCTGAGAGACCGGCGGAAGGCGCGACGGGAGAATCCGGAGGAGGCCGCGGCGCCCGTACCGGCGGCTACCGTGGGCTGAGACGCGACCGGAACACGGTGTAGAACACCCGCCGCTGAAGCGCGGCGAGTTCGGCGCGGCGATTCCCCTGCCACACGTCGGCCGCCCGGAGCCCGCCGGGCAGTTGTTCGGACACCCACCGGTGATAGGCCTTCGCCTGCCGGGCCTGCTCGGCGACGAGGGCCACGCTCCACTGACCGGCACTGACCCGGAAACCGCCGACGACCTGCCGCAGGGCATACAGGTCGCCGTGGAACAGCACCTTCGTGTAGGAGGCCATGTCGATCAGGTAGGGGAAACGACCGTCCCATCCGCCGGCCCGCTCGAGGGCATCGCGGCGCATCATCACGCACATCGGCTCACCGAACACGTTCGTGCCCAGCCGCACGGTGCGCCGGATCGCCTCCCCGCCCGGCACCAGGCCCGACAGTCCCTGGAGACCGCGTCCGCCGATCATCTTCGCGCCTCGCGCGTCGAGAATGTCCCGCTGCGACGCCACCGCCACCGCCGACGGGTGCGCGTCCAGGGCCGCCACCTGGGCCGACAGGGCCCCCGGATACAGCAGGTCGTCGCCGCACACCAGCTTGACGTACTCGCCCGCGGCCTCGGCCGTCACGCGCTGCCAGTTCCGGGGCGCACCACCGCCCGTCGGAGTCGACAACAGGGTCACGCGCCGGTCGCGGGCGTACTTGCCGAGCAGGTCGGCGGTGCCGTCGGTCGAACTGTGGTCGGCGATGATCAGCTCGAAATCCTCGAAGTCCTGCCCGAGCACGGACTCGACCGTCGCCTCGATGAACAGCGCATTGTTGTAGGCCGGAATCACCACGGACAGTTTCGGCCTCGTCACTGCTGCTCATCCCGTCCTCGAACGCACGCCCGGCGCTCGTGGCGGGCCGACTGACGGCGCCACCGTACATCGGCACGGCCCGCACCCGAAAACAGCCCCACCCGGCGTATACACTCCCGACTTGTGAGCAGCGACGACCGGCCGGGGGTGGGCACGCCGCACCGCGTGTCGGTCGTCGTGCCGGTCTATCAGGGCGAACACACTCTGGGTGACCTGCTCGAGCAGATCGTTCCGTGGACCGAGGTGACACTGACCCCCGGTGGCCGTCCCATGGTGGTCGAGGAGGTCCTGCTCGTCCACGACAACGGCCCCGACGACTCGGCCCGCGTCATCCGGGAGCTGGCCGCGAAGTACCCCTTCGTCGCCGGGGTGTGGCTCAGCCGGAACTTCGGCCAGCATCCGGCGACGCTCGCGGGCATGGCGTCGAGTGGCGGCGAGTGGATCGTCACCCTCGACGAGGACGGTCAGCACGATCCCGCCGCCATCGGCGGGCTGCTCGACACCGCGCTCGACGAGGGCGCGACCGTCGTATACGCCAAACCGACGAACGCGGCACCGCACGGCCTGCTGCGCAACGTGGCCTCCAAGGGATCCAAGTGGTTCCTGGCCCGGGTGCTGTCCGTGCCCGACAGCCCCGATTACCAGAGTTTCCGTCTGGTGCTGGGCGAGGTGGGACGTTCCCTCGCCGCCTACGCGGGTTCCGAGGTCTACCTCGACGTCGCGCTGGGGTGGATCGCAGGCAAGGTGAGCACGAGCCCGGTCGCCCTGCGGGAGGAGCAGGGACGTGCGTCCGGCTACCGGCTGCGCACTCTGCTGTCGCATTTCTGGCGGATGGTGCTGTCGAGCGGAACCAAGGGCCTGCGGATGGTGAGCCTGCTGGGCGTGGTCCTGGCCGTGGGCGGGATCCTGTGGGCGGTGTGGGTGCTGGTGTCCTACTTGTTCCTCGGCAACCGTTTCCCGGTGCAGGGCTGGGCCTCGACGACGGTCATTCTGCTGCTGGGATTCGGCGCCGTCCTGTTCTCCCTCGGAGTCATCGCCGAGTACGTGGGGGTGGCGGTGAAGACGGCGATGGGCAAACCGCCGTACCTGATCGTCAGCGATCCCGGCTCCGGTCCGCTGGCCCGCACACAGCGGTATCCCGACCTCGAATCGTTCCGGAGCGGGTAGCCGTGCCGGCGCCGACGTGGGTCGTCGGAAGTGGCGGACTGCTCGGCTCGTGGGTGACCCGGGAGCTGCACCGCCGCGACGTCCCGGTGGCGACGAGCGTGGTGCCCTGGGAGGAGCCGGAGCAGGCCCGCGACGTGCTGCTGGCCGACGCGGACCGGTTCGTCCGCGCCACCGGTGGTGGGCCGTGGCGGGTCGCGTGGTGCGCCGGCGCCGGGGTGAACGGCACGACGGCGGAAGCATTCGCGGCCGAGAACGCTCTGCTGCGCGACGTGCTCGACGGACTGGCGCACGCAGCCGGCGGCAGCGCCGAGCACGGGACGGTGTTCCACGCCTCGTCGGCAGGCGGTGTGTACGCGGCCGCGCCGGGCGCACCCCACTCCGAGCACAGCCCCACGGCCCCGCTCGGTCTCTACGGACACGCCAAGCTGGCCGCCGAGGCCGTCGTCACCGACTTCGCCGGGGCGACGGGCGCCACCGCGGTGATCGGCCGCTTCGCGAACCTCTACGGGCCGGGGCAGAATCTCGCCAAGCCGCAGGGTCTCATCTCCCACCTGTGCCGCGGCTATCTCACCGGGGCACCGGTCTCGATCTACGTCTCGATGGACACCCTGCGGGACTACCTCTACATCTCCGACGCGGCGGAGATGGTTGCCGACGCCCTGGCGCGGGCGGAAGCCGAATCGGGCGGGGTGAGCACCAAGATCTTCGCGTCCGGCCGGTCGGTGACGATCGGCGCGATCCTCGGCGCGTGCCGAACCGTCTTCCGCCGCCGCCCCAACGTCGTGCTCGCGTCCTCACCGCTCGCGTCGGTGCAAGGGCGGGACCTGCGGTTACGGTCGCTCGTGTGGACCGAGCTGGACCGCCGCAGCCATCGGCCCCTCCCGGCCGGCATCGCCGCCACGCTGGAAGCGACCCGGCGCACGATGGGTCATTCGGCTCGGCCGAGTGTCCGCTCCCCGGAACGGGCGTAGGCCTGCTCGGTGGCGTCCTTCTGCGGTCGCCACCAGTGCTCGTGGGTGCGGTACCAGTCGATGGTCGCGGCCAGGCCCTCGCGGAAGTCCCGGTAGCGGGGGGTCCAGCCGAGCTCGGTGCGCAGGCGGGTGGCGTCGATGGCGTAGCGCAGGTCGTGGCCGGGGCGGTCGGTGACGAAGTCGAAGTCGCCCCGGTCCTTACCGCACAGCTCGAGGATGGTCTCGACGACGGTGCGGTTGTTCGTCTCGCCGTCCGCGCCGATCAGATAGGTCTGGCCGATCTCGCCCTTGTCGATGATCGTCCACACCGCCCGGTTGTGGTCGTCGACGTGGATCCAGTCCCGCACGTTCGCCCCGGTGCCGTACAGCTTGGGCCGGATCCCGTCGAGGACGTTGGTGATCTGCCGCGGGATGAACTTCTCCACGTGCTGATAGGGGCCGTAGTTGTTCGAGCAGTTCGAGATCGTCGCGGCCACCCCGAACGAGCGCACCCACGCGCGCACCAGCAGGTCCGAGCCGGCCTTGGTCGACGAGTACGGGCTCGACGGGTTGTAGGCGGTGGCCTCGGTGAACCGGGCCGGATCGTCGAGCTCGAGATCGCCGTACACCTCGTCGGTGGAGATGTGGTGATACCGCACCGAATGCCGGCGCACCGCCTCGAGCAGGGTGAACGTGCCGATCAGGTTGGTCTGCACGAACGGCGACGGATCGGCCAGGGAGTTGTCGTTGTGCGACTCGGCGGCGAAGTGCACCACCAGATCCGACTCGGCCACCAGCGCGTCGACCAGGTCCGCGTCGGCGACGTCGCCGCGGACGAAGCGGATCTTCTCGGCGACCGGGTCGAGGGAGGCCGGGTTGCCGGCGTAGGTGAGCTTGTCGAGCACGGTCACCCGCGCCTCGGGGCGGTCGGCGACGGTCCGATGCACGAAGTTCGCACCGATGAAACCGGCACCGCCGGTGACGAGCAGCCGCATGCGGCAACCCTACCGGCGGTGCGTTCGCTGGTCCGCGTCCACCCCGGATGGGAGACTGCCCGTCATGCGCGGAATCATTCTCGCCGGCGGCACCGGGTCCCGCCTGCACCCGATCACCCTGGGAGTGAGCAAGCAGCTCGTACCGGTCTACGACAAGCCGATGATCTACTACCCGCTCTCGACCCTCATGCTCGCCGGGATCCGCGACATCCTGATCATCACCACGCCCGAGGATGCTCCACAGTTCCAGCGCCTGCTCGGCGACGGGTCGCGCTACGGGGTGAACCTGACCTACCGGGTCCAGCCGGAGCCGAACGGGCTCGCCCAGGCGTTCGTGCTCGGCGCCGAGCACATCGGCACCGGCAGCGTCGCCCTCGTCCTCGGCGACAACATCTTCTACGGCCCCCGCCTGGGCACCCAGCTCACCCGGTTCGCCGACCTCGACGGCGGCGCGGTGTTCGCCTACCGCGTCTCCGATCCCAGGGCCTACGGGGTGATCGAGTTCGACTCCGAGGGCCGGGCGCTCTCGCTCGAGGAGAAGCCGGCCACCCCGAAGTCGAACTTCGCGGTGCCCGGGTTGTACTTCTACGACAACGACGTCGTCGCCATCGCCCGCGGCCTGCGCCCGTCGGACCGCGGCGAATACGAGATCACCGACATCAACCGCACCTACCTCGAGGCCGGCCGGCTCCAGGTCGAGGTCCTGCCGCGCGGCACCGCCTGGCTCGACACCGGCACCTTCGACTCGCTGCTCGACGCCGGCAACTACGTCCGTACCATCGAACAACGCCAGGGCCTGAAGATCGGCGCCCCCGAGGAGGTCGCGTGGCGGCGCGGCTTCATCACCGACGACGACCTGCGCGCCCTGGCCGCGCCGCTGGTCAAATCCGGCTACGGCAGCTACCTGCTCGACCTGCTCGACCGGGAAGGACACTGACGGTGCACTACCGCGAACTGAAGATCCCCGGCGCCTACGAGATCACCCCCCGACAGTTCGGCGACGACCGCGGCGTCTTCTACGAGTGGTTCAAACAGCCCACCTTCACCGACGCCGCCGGACGCGCCCTCGACCTCGCCCAGGCCAACTGCTCGGTCTCCGCCGCCGGGGTGCTGCGCGGCATCCACTACGCCGACGTCCCCCCCGGGCAGGCCAAGTACGTCACCTGCCCGGCCGGCGCGGTGCTCGACGTCGTCGTCGACCTGCGCGTCGGCTCGCCCACCTTCGGGCAGTGGGACGCGGTGCTGCTCGACGACGTCGACCGCCGCGCGATCTTCCTCCCCGAGGGCCTCGGCCACGCCTTCTGCTCCCTGGCCGACGGCTCGACCGTCGTCTACCTGTGCTCGACCGGCTACAACCCCGACCGCGAACACGAGATCGACCCCCTCGACCCGCAGATCGGCATCGACTGGCCCACCACCGGCCGCGACGGGGCGCCCCTGCACCACCAGCTGTCCGACAAGGACCGGGCGGCCCCCTCGCTGGCCGACGCCGTCGCGGCCGGGTCGCTGCCGCGGTACCTCGGGTGAGCGCGCAGCCGGTGCCCTCCCCCGATCCCGTCACCGAACCCGCCGGCGCACCCGGCGGGATGTCGGGGGCGCCGGGCCCGCTCATGCGCCTGTTCAAGAACCAGGCCGTGGCGTTCCTGCTGGTGGGGGCCTTCAACACCGCGCTGGGCACCGCTTGGTTCATCGTGTGGCAGCTCGCCGTCGGCGACACCCTCGGCTACCACGTCGCGATCGTGGCGGGCTACGCCTCCAACGTGCTGTGCGCCTTCTCCACCTACCGCTACCTCGTGTTCCGCGTGCGCGGTCACTTCCTGCGTGACCTGTGGCGGTTCGTGACCGTCAACCTGAGCGCGTTCCTGCTGAACCTCGCGCTCATGACGCTGGCGGTGTCCGTCCTCGGATTCCCCCCGATCCCCGCGCAGATCGTGATCACCTTCGTGACCGCGACGGCGAGTTTCTTCGGCTACCGGGACTTCTCCTTCCGCCGCGCCAAGCACGACTGAGCGACCCGAGCGAATGGACCATTTCGTCGGACCACGGAGGTGAGCGATACATTCGCTCGCCCCCCACGGCCGACCGATCAGCGCAGGCGGAAGATCACGGCGCGCTGCACCACGAAGTTGATCACGGTGGCCGTGCCCTGCGCGACGACGAATGCGAGCGGCACGCGCCACCACTCGGCGGGCAGCGCGTCGTACAGCACGTAGTTGATGCCGACCTGCACGGCGTAGGTGACGGCGTACAGGATCACCACCGCGACGAACCGGGCCCGGCTCGGTTCCGCCCTGAAGGTCCAGCGCCGGTTGATCAGGTAGGCGGTGGTGGTGCCGGCGACGAACGACAGCGACTTCGCGACGTTGACGTGCAGCCCCACGGCCAGCAGCAGCACGTAGAGACCGAAGTCCACGATCGCGGACAGCCCGCCGGTGAGGACGAACCGCACGATCTGCGTCTTCAGGTCGAGCGCCTCGTCGGCGGTGCTGTCGGTGAGGGGGATCTCCACCGGCAGGGGGGCGTGGTGCTCCGGTTGCGTCTGCCAGTGCGGGTGCTGCGGGTGCTCGGACACGGCGACAGCCTATGCGAGCGGCGCGAGCGCTCCCGCTCCGCGACGGAACGCACCGGGACGGTTCCGGCAATCCGGACGCCGGGGCGGGGACGTCGCCACCGACACACTCTCGCTGCTGCGACCGGCGGGTAACCTGTACGGCGATGTCCACGACAGCTGCAGAGCCGGCCGCCGCGCCGCTCCCCACCCAGACCCGCACTCTGACCGGCTGGGGGCGCACCGCCCCGACCACCGCGGAGGTGCTGTCCACTCCCGACGTCGAGGTGATCGCGCAGGCGGTCGCCCGGGTCGCGGAGCAGAACGAGTCCAAGCCGTCGCATCTGCGCCGCGGTGTCATCGCCCGCGGCCTCGGCCGCTCGTACGGTGACCCGGCGCAGAACGCGGGCGGGCTCGTCGTCGACATGACGGCGCTGGACCGGATCCACACGATCGACCGCGAATCGCGTCTGGTCACCGTCGACGCGGGCGCCAACCTGGACCAGTTGATGCGCGCGGCGCTGCCGTTCGGCCTGTGGGTGCCGGTGCTGCCGGGCACCCGGCAGGTGACCGTGGGCGGCGCCATCGGCGCGGACATCCACGGCAAGAACCACCACAGCGCCGGCAGCTTCGGCAACCACGTCCGGTCGATGGACCTGCTCACGGCCGACGGCCAGGTGCGCACCCTCACCCCGAACGGTCGCAACTCCAAGCTGTTCTGGGCGACGGTCGGCGGCATGGGCCTGACCGGCATCATCCTGCGCGCCACGATCGAGATGACGCCCACCGAGACGGCGTACTTCATCGCCGACGGCGACGTCACCAGCACCCTCGACGAGACGATCGCGCTGCACAGCGACGGCAGCGAGGCGAACTACGACTACTCGAGCGCCTGGTTCGACGCGGTCGCACCGCCGCCGAAGCTCGGCCGCGCGGCGGTCTCCCGCGGTTCGCTCGCGAAGCTCGACCAGCTGCCGAAGAAGCTGCAGAAGAACCCGCTGAAGTTCGACGCGCCGACGCTGCTGACGTTCCCGGACATCTTCCCGAACGGCCTGGCCAACAAGTACACCTTCAGCGCCGTCGGCGAGCTGTGGTACCGCAAGTCCGGCACCTACCGCGGCAAGGTCCAGAATCTGACGCAGTTCTACCACCCGCTCGACATGTTCGGTGAGTGGAACCGCGCCTACGGTTCGAACGGCTTCCTGCAGTACCAGTTCGTGGTGCCCACGGAGGCCGTCGAGGAGTTCAAGAGGATCATCGTCGACATCCAGAAGTCGGGGCACTACTCGTTCCTCAATGTCTTCAAGCTGTTCGGCCCGGGCAACAAGGCGCCGCTGAGCTTCCCGATCCCGGGGTGGAACATCTGCGTCGACTTCCCCATCAAGGCGGGCCTGAACGAGTTCGTCCGCGAACTCGACCGCCGCGTCCTCGAGTTCGGCGGCCGCCTCTACACCGCCAAGGATTCGCGCACCTCCGCCGAGACGTTCCACGCGATGTACCCGCGCATCGGCGAATGGATCAAGATCCGCCGCTCGGTCGATCCCACCAACGTGTTCGCCTCCGATATGTCCAGAAGGTTGGAACTCCACTGATGATCAACGCCGTCGGCAACCCCCAGACCCTGCTGCTCCTCGGTGGCACGTCCGAGATCGGCCTCGCCATCGTCGAGGAGTACCTGCGCAGGGCGCCGGCCCGCGTGATCCTCGCGGCGCTGCCGAACGACCCGCTGCGCGACGACGCCGTCGCGCAGGTGAAGGCCGCCGGGGCCACCAAGGTCGACGTGATCGACTTCGACGCCCTCGACACCGGCAGCCACCCGAAGGTGATCGACCGAGCCTGGGACCTCGCCGGAAACGGTCGCTCCGCAGGCTCCGCTCCTGCCGGCGACGTCGACGTCGCGATCGTCGCGTTCGGACTGCTCGGCGATGCCGAGGAGCTGTGGCAGAACCAGGCCAAGGCCGTGCAGATCGCCGAAATCAACTACACCGCGGCCGTGTCCGTCGGCGTGCTCGTCGGCGAGAAGATGAAGGCGCAGGGCTACGGCCGCATCATCGCCATGTCCTCCGCCGCGGGTGAGCGGGTGCGCCGCTCCAACTTCGTGTACGGCTCCACCAAGGCCGGTCTCGACGGCTTCTACCTCGGGCTCGGCGAGGCGCTGCGCGAGTACGGCCCCCGTGTCCTGGTGATCCGGCCGGGGCAGGTCCGCACCCGCATGTCCGCCGGAGTGAAGGAAGCCCCGCTGACGGTGAACAAGGAGGACGTCGCCAAGCTCGCCGTCTCCGCGTCCGAGAAGGGCAAGGAACTCGTGTGGGCTCCGGGCGCCTTCCGCTACGTGATGATGGTGCTGCGGCACGTCCCGCGCGCGACCTTCCGAAAGCTGCCGATCTAGGCTGCGGGGGTGTCCGACCCAGCCGTACTCTCCTCCGACGTGGCCCCCTTCCGGCGTGCGCTCCGCACCGCCGGCGAGGGGGCCGCTGCGGTTCTCGTCGCCGCGATCGTCGCCGCCGTCGGCCTGTTCGCGTTCGCGCGCGTGCAGTGGCCCGCCTTCAACTCGTCGAACGTCACGCAGGCCGTCACGACGGTGCTGCAGGTGGGGGCGCTCGCCGTGCTCGCCGTCTCCGTCGTGCTGCACCGGCGGCGACGGTGGACGCCGTTCGCGCGGGTGCTGTCGTGGGCCGGCCTGTCGGGCCTGGTCACCGTCACCCTCGGGATGCCGCTGGCCGCGACGAAGCTCTATCTGCACGGCATCTCCGTCGACCAGGAGTTCCGCACCGAGTACCTGACACGGCTCACCGACTCCCCGGCCCTGCGGGACATGACGTACGCGGACCTGCCACCGTTCTATCCCGCCGGCTGGTTCTGGGTGGGCGGCCGCTTCGCGAACCTGCTCGGCATGGACGGCTGGGAGGCGTTCAAGCCGTGGTCGATCGTGTCGCTGGCCGTCGCCGCCGTCGGCGCGCTCGTGTTGTGGACCGCGCTGGTGCGGGTCGATCTGGCCGTGCTGGTCGCCACCGCGACCACCGCCGTCGTCCTCGCCTACGGCTCCCCCGAGCCGTACGGCGCCGTCATCGCGCTGCTGCTCGCACCCGCCCTCGTCATGGCGTGGGGGGCGCTGTCGCGCCCGGTGCGTCCTTCGGGCGGCTGGAGCAGCCCAAAGGGCGCACCGGGCGGCGGAGCCGCCGTCGGGACCGGACTGTTCCTCGGGCTGGCGGCCACGTTCTACACGCTCTACCTGGGCATCGCCGCGTTCGCCGTCACCGTGATGGCCGTCGTCGCGGCGGTGCTGGCGCGACGCGCGGCCGGCACGTGGCGCGCCGCGGTCCCGGTGCTCGTGCGGTTCGTGGTGATCGGTGCGATCGCGGCGCTCGTCGCGCTGCTCGTGTGGGCGCCGTTCGTGCTCGAGGTGCTGCGGGGCGGGTCCACCGCCGGATCCGGCACCGCGACGCACTATCTGCCCGAGACCGGGGCCCGGCTGCCGCTGCCGATGTTCCACGGTTCGCTGATCGGGCTGCTGTGCCTGCTCGGCACGGTGTGGCTGGTCGGACGGGCCACGTCGTCGCGGCGCGCGCAGGCCCTCGGACTCGGCGTCGTATCCGTGTACCTGTGGTACCTGGCGTCGATGGCGCTGACCGCGCTGGGCAACACCCTGCTCGCCTTCCGCCTCGAGGTGATCCTGCTCGTGCTGCTCGCGGCCGCCGGCACGTTCGCATTCGTCGACTTCACCCGGTGGATCGTGCTGGCCACCAGCGAGAACCAGCGGGTGCGGTGGTCCCTGATCGCGGTCGGCGCGCTGGGCGCGGTCGCGTTCACCCAGAACATCCCGCAGGTCCTCGCGAGCGAGATCACCGTCGCCTACACCGACACCGACGGCGACGGTGAACGCGCCGACCAACGTCCGCCCGGCGCCGGCGCCTACTACGCCGAGCTGGACGAGGCGATCACCGCGGCGCTGGACCGGCCCCGCGACGAGATCGTCGTCCTCACCGCCGACACCACCTTCCTCGCCTACCACCCCTACCTCGGATTCCAGGCGCTGACGTCGCACTACGCGAATCCGTTGGCGGACTTCGAGGCTCGCGCCGCCGCGATCGAGGACTGGGCGTCGCTCGAGACGGCCGACGAGCTGCTCGCGGCGTGGGACGAGTCGCCGTGGCGGGGCCCCGACGCGATCGTATTCCGGCAGGGCGCCGAGGGTTACACGCTCCGGCTCGCCGAGGACGTGTACCCCAACGACCCCAATGTGCGCCGCTACACGGTGACGTACCCGAAGTCGCTGTTCGACGATCCGCGCTTCACGATCTCGGAGATCGGGCCGTTCGTCGTCGTCACC
>NZ_PCZU01000182.1:48465-49820 GCF_002887785.1 Rhodococcus sp. ENV425 | reverse complement strand
CGTCCGCGAACCCGACGGTGTTCGCGGACGACCGGCAACGGTTGCGAGGGGGCTCAGGCGCGGCGCAGCGGCATCACCGACCGCACCACCGGATCGCGCAGGTACAGCCCGGCCCACACGAGGACACCGACGTACACCGGGAAGAGGATGGTGCTGAAGAGCGGCATCTCGTTCAACATGTTCGTCGCCACTGCGCCGCCGAGGTAACCGGTCAGCAGCACCGCCCCGAGGATCGACGTGGCCGGGACCAGGTACAGCGCCAGGCACACGAGCAGGACGACGCCGATGACGTAGTTGAGGTCCGGGTCGAAGCCCAGATCGATCATCGCCTCCCGGGCCTGGTCGACGTTGAGGATGTGGATCGTGACGTCGAACAGCAGGAACAGCACGACGAGGCCGGTGAGCACGAGGCCGGCGATGCGGAACTTCCGGTCGGTGGTGCGCTCGGTGGGGCGGGTGGTGGTCGAGATCATGACGGGCTCCTGGGGTCGCGGGGTGGTCTCGCTACGGACTGACCGGCCGGCCCGGAAAAACTCATCGCTGTGGATCGTCGGCTCACAGCCTGGACGCGAGCAGCTGCGCGAGGTGTACCCCTCGCCGGTCGGTGAGGTCGGCGATCTGGGTGCGGCAGGAGTAGCCGTCGGCGAGCACGACGTCGTCCGTGCCCGCGGCGGCGATCGCGGGCAGCAGCTGGTGCCCGGCGACGGCGACGGAGACGTCGTAGTGCCCGGGCACCACGCCGAAGTTGCCGGCGAGACCGCAGCATCCGCCGAGCCGGGTGACCGTCGCGCCGGCCCGGCGCAGCAGCGCGGCGTCGGCGCCCCACCCCATCACGGCGTGGTGGTGGCAGTGCGGCTGGGCCACCACCGTCGTCCCGGACAGCGACGGCGGCTCCCAGTCGCCGAGCAGCTCGGCCAGCGTCACCGTCGACTCGGCGACGACGCGCGCCGGCTCGAACCCGAGCAGCTCGACGGCGTCGGAGCGCAGGACCGCGGTGCACGACGGTTCGAGCCCCACGATCGGCATGCCGGCCGGGAACAGGGCGGAGAGGGTGCGGCCCAAGATCTTCCGGGCGGCATCCAGCTGACCGGTGGTGATCCACGTCAGGCCGCAGCACTGTTGCCGGTCGGTCACGCACACCCGTCGGCCTGCGGCCTCGAGCACCCGCACCGCGGCGATCGCCACCTCCGGGGTGAAGTACTCGGTGAAGGTGTCGACGAACAGCAGGACGGGCTCGCCGTCCGTGCGACGCTCGGCGGCCGTGTCTGCGAACCAGCGGCGGAACGTGCGCGGCGCGAACTCGGGCACGCGGCGGCGCCGGTCCACTCCGGCGAGGGTCAGCCCGGCGGCCGCCA
>NZ_PCZU01000182.1:35233-48454 GCF_002887785.1 Rhodococcus sp. ENV425 | reverse complement strand
TTCACCGCGCGCGGCGCCCGGCTCGCCAGCGCCGCCCAGCGCGGCAGCCGCCCGAGGGTGTAGTGCGTGACGGGCCGCACGCGGCCCTGGTAACTCTGGTGCAGCACTTCGGATTTGAAGGTGGCCATGTCCACACCGGTCGGGCAGTCGGAGGCGCAGCCCTTGCACGCCAGGCACAGTTCGAGCGCCTCGTGCACCTCCGGTGAGCGCCAGGATCCGGTGACGAGGGTGCCGTTGAGCATCTCCTGCAGGACCCGGGCCCGGCCGCGGGTGGAATCCTTCTCCTCCCGCGTCGCCAGGTACGACGGGCACATCACCCCACCGAGGCCGGCGGTGTCGGCGCGGCACTTGCCGACACCGGTGCAGCGGTGCACGGCCTGCGTGAAGTCGCCGCCGTCACCGGTGTACCGGAACGCCAGGCCGTCCTGGACCCGTTGCGCGGCCGGGACTCTGAGGTCCCGATCCGAGGGGACGGGATCGACGAGCACGCCGGGATTGAGCAGGCCCTCGGGGTCGAACACCGCCTTGACCGCCCCGAACAGCCGCAGCGCGGTCGGCGAGTACATCAGGGGCAGCAGTTCGCTGCGCGCCCGGCCGTCGCCGTGTTCGCCGGACATCGAGCCCCCGAACGAGGCCACGAGTTCACCTGCCGCGAAGAGGAATTCGCGGAATATCCCGGGTATCTCGAGCGGCACGTCGAGGCGGATGTGGATGCAGCCGTCGGCGAAGTGCCCGTACGGATAGCCGGTGACGCCGTAGCGGGTCAGCAGCGACTCGAACTCGCGCAGGTACTCCCCCACCCGCTCCGGCGGGACGGCGGCATCCTCCCAGCCGGAGTGGGCGGGCAACCCGGCGGGGCTGCGCCCGGACAGCCCGGCGCCGTCCTCCCGGATCCGCCACAGTTGCGCGGCCTTCCCCGGATCGGTCACGATCAGCGAATCCACCGCCGAGACGGCGTGTTCGAGAGACGACGCCCGGGCGAGCACCTCGCCGGCGTCGTCGCCGGACAGTTCGACGAACAGCCACGCCGCCCCGCGCGGCAGCGGCGGCACCGCCGCCGGGCCGCGCCGCGCACGCACCACGTCCACGATCCGCGAGTCGAGTCCCTCGCACGCGGTCGGGGTGAAGCCGAGCAGCGCGTGGGCGGCGTCGCCGGCCGTCGCGATGTCGGGGTAGCCGAGGGCCACCAGGACGCGCACCGCGGGATCGGCGACGAGCCGCACCGTCGCCTCGGTGACGACGCCGAGCGTGCCCTCGCTGCCGACGAGGAAGCGCAGGACGTCGAACCCGTTCTCCGGCAACAGGTGTTCGAGGGCGTAGCCGGACGCCTGCCGGCCGAACCGGCCGAACTCGGTGCGGATGGTGGCGAGGTGGTCGAGCACGAGGCGGCGCAGCGATTCCAGGACGGGGGCGTCGTCGGGCAGCGACAGGTGCCGGCCCGCGCCGGTGAGCACCTCGAGGCCGAGGACGTTGTCGGAGGTGCGACCGTAGCCGAGGGTGCGGGCACCGCAGGCGTTGTTGCCGATCATCCCGCCGACGGTGCAGCGGTTGTGGGTGGACGGGTCGGGCCCGAAGCGCAGTCCGTACGGGGCGGCCGCGCGCTGCAGTTCGGACTGGACGACGCCGGGCTGCACCGTCGCGGCGCGGGCCTCGGGGTCGATCTGCAGGACACGGCCGAGATGACGGCTGAAGTCGAGCACGACGCCGGGGCCGACGGCGTTGCCGGCGACGGACGTTCCGCCGCCGCGCGAGGTGAACGGAACGCCGTGCCGGCGGCACACCTCGAGCACGGTGGCGACCTCGTCGATCTCACGGGGCCGCACCACCGCCTGCGGGGGCACCCGGTAGAGGGAGGCGTCGGACGAGTACAGGGCCCGGGTGGTGGTGTCGTCGAGCACGTCGGAGATGCCCGCGCCACGCAGGGCCTCGCCGATCGCCGTCGCCCTGGCCATAGGCCGATGCTAGTGCCTACCGGGGTCGCTTCGTCGCGGGTCGGACCGGCGCACCCGCGGATCGATACGTCCTCAGCGCTGGGTGAGGACGACCGGTCCGTCCTCGGTGATCGCGACGGTGTGCTCGCAGTGCGCGGCCCGGCTGCCGTCGGCGGTGCGCAGCGTCCACCCGTCCGGGTCGTGCCGGTAGGCGTCGCCGCCCCCGGCGTGCAGCATCGGCTCGATGGCCAGCACCAGCCCGGGCCGCAGCCGCATCCCGCGCCCGGCCCGGCCCTCGTTGGGCACGTGCGGGTCCTCGTGCATGCGGCGGCCGATGCCGTGGCCACCGTGGTCGGCGAGCATGCCGTAGCCGCGGGAGCGGACGTAGCCGCCGATCGCCGCGCCGATGTCGCCGAGGCGGTTGCCCGGCACGGCCGCGGCGATGCCGCGCGCGAGGGCCTCCTCCGTCGCGGCGATCAGGGCGAGGGCCTCGCGGTCGGCGGCGCCGACGGTGAAGCTCACGGCGGCGTCCCCGCACCAGCCGTCGAGCACGGCCCCGCAGTCGATGCTCACCAGATCGCCGTCACGCAACCGGTAGCCGCCGGGAATGCCGTGGACGACGCCGTCGTCGACGCTCGCGCACACGACTCCGGGGAACGGCGACGGAGCCCACTCGGGGTGGTAGCCGAGGAACGGGGAGGTCGCGCCGGCGTCGCGGACGACCGCCGCGGCGACGTCGTCGAGTTCCTTCAGGGACACCCCGATCGCCGCGTGGGCCCGCACGGCCGCGAGCGCGTCCGCGACCACGGCGCCGGCGGCCCGCATCGCCTCGATCTCGCCGGGCGTCTTCAGTTCGACCATGTCGCCTCCCAATAGAAATACCGGTATTACTATACGGGCATGGTGCGCGAACCGCTGACCCCGGTCCAACTCGAACGCGGCCGGCGGCTCGGCGAACGTCTGCGCGCGGCGCGCGGCACCACCAGCATGGCAACGGTCGCCGGCGACGCCGGCATCTCCGTCGAGACGCTCCGGAAGATCGAGACCGGCCGCATCGCCACGCCCGCCTTCTTCACCGTCACCGCGCTCGCCCGGGTCCTCGGGCTCTCCCTCGACGACCTGGCCGGCGACCCGGCGGGCGACCCCGTCGAGCACGGGGCCGCCTCCTGACCGGAGGTGCTCACCCCCGGCACCACCCTCCCTCGCCTAGCATCGATCCTTGTGCCCGTCGATGTCCTTTCGCCCGAAACGCCCGCTTACGCCGATACGAAGGCCCGCGTGCGCACGGCCAGGATCGTCGCGACGGTCACCGGACTGCTCGGCATGGTGCTCGCCCTGGCCGTGCCGTTCCTGCCGGTCCGGCAGGAGGCCGCCACCGTCAGCTGGCCGCAGGGCACCGACCTGACCAACATCGAGGCGCCCCTCGTCTCCTACACCCCCCTCGAACTGCGGGCGAGTGTGCCGTGCTCGGCCTTCCCCCTGCTCGGCGACGACGGCGGCACCCTGGTGTCCACCGTGCCGCCGGGCGCCCCCGACGCCACCGAGAACGCCCTCGTGATCCGGACCGTCGCCGGCACCGACGGCGGCTCCGCCACCGTGGAGGTGGTGCTGCGCAACTCGGTGGTCGTGTCGGCACCGATCGACGACGAGCACCGGTGCACAGCCGTCACCGTCGCCACCAACGCCGACCGCACCGCCGCCGAGATCGTCGGCCTCGAGCAACACGACGACGGGCACCACGTCGCCATGCTCGACGGCGATCACCGGCCGCAGATGGTCGGGGTCTACTCCGATCTGCAGGGCTCGGTGGAGGCCCTCAACTCCGGCCCGAACGCCGAGCGGCTGTCCGTCCGCGCCGCCCTCGACTCGCGGTTCACCTCCACCCCGACGCTGGTCAAACTCGTCGCGATGGTCGCCTGCCTCCTTGCGACCCTGCTGTCACTCGTGGCGCTGCACCGGCTCGACGGCGTCGACAACCGCCGCGCCCGCCGGGTCCTGCCCGCCCACTGGTGGCGGTTCACCGCGGTGGACGCGGTCGTCGTCGGCACGCTGCTGCTGTGGCACGTCATCGGCGCCAACACCTCCGACGACGGCTACATCCTCACCATGGCCCGCGCCTCCGACGGCGCCGGCTACATGGCCAACTACTACCGATGGTTCGGCGTCCCCGAGGCCCCGTTCGGCTGGTACTACGACGTGCTCGTCCTGCTCGCGAAGGTCTCCACCGCCAGCGTGTGGATGCGGCTGCCCGCCCTGCTCGCCGCCGTCGCCTGCTGGATGGTCATCAGCCGCGAGGTCATCCCCCGGCTCGGAGTCGCCGTCCGCCGTAACCGCATCGCGCTGTGGACGGCGGGCCTGGTGTTCCTCGCCTTCTGGCTGCCCTACGACAACGGCCTGCGGCCCGAGCCCATCATCGCGCTCGGCGCCCTGCTCACCTGGTGCTCGATCGAACGCGCCGTCGCCACCGGCCGCATGCTGCCCGCCGCGATCGCCGTGCTGCTCGCCGCCTTCTCCCTCGCCGCGGGCCCCACCGGGCTCATCGCGGTCGCCGCGCTCGTCGCCGGAGCCCGGCCCGTCGTCGTCCGGCTGGCCGGTCGCCGCCGGCTCGTCGGGGTCCTCCCGCCCGTGGCTGCCATCCTCGCCGCGGGCACCGTCGTCCTCGTCGTCGTCTTCGCCGACCAGACCCTCGCCTCGGTGCTCGAGGCGACCCGGGTGCGTTCCGCCGTCGGACCCAACGTGCCCTGGTTCGACGAACGGCTGCGCTGGGACGCGCTGCTGACCGTCTCCCCCGACGGCTCCCTCAGCCGCCGCTTCGGCGTGTTCGTCATGCTGCTGTGCCTGGTGGTGTGCGTGATGCTGATCCTGCGCAAGGGCCGCATCCCCGGCACCGCCCTCGGTCCGTCGCGCCGCATCCTCGGCATCGTCTTCGCGTCGCTGCTGCTGATGATGCTCACCCCGACCAAGTGGACCCACCACTTCGGCGTGTACGCCGGACTGGCCGGGTCCGTCGCCGCGCTCGCCGCGGTCGGCGTCGGCGCCGTCGGCATCCGCTCCGCGCGCAACCGCGCCCTCTTCACCGCCGGGGTGCTGTTCGTGCTGGCGCTGGCGTTCACCGGCTCCAACGGCTGGTGGTACGTCTCCAGCTACGGGATCCCGTGGTGGGACAAGCCGCCGTCCATCTCCGGACGCGCCTTCTCCACCGCCCTGCTCGCGCTGGCTCTCGTCGCGCTGGCCGTCGCCGCGTGGTTCCACCTGCGCGAACCGTTCGCCACCCCGAAACCCGACCGCAACGGCCGGGTCAGGGCGATCGCCTCGGCGCCGCTGACCGTCGTCGCCGCGGGCGTCGTCCTGTTCGAGGTGCTCTCGCTCGTCAAGGGCGCGGTCGCGCAGTACCCGGCGTACTCGATCGCCCGGTCGAACGCGGCCGCCCTCACCGGCAGCAGCTGCGGCCTCGCCGACGACGTCCTCGTCGAGACCGACCCCAGCGCCACCGCGCTGGCCCCCCTAGACGGCGACGTCGCCGAGGCGCTCGGCGCCGGCGCCGCCGACGGCTTCACCCCGAACGGCGTCGCTCTCGACCTCACCGCCGACGAGGAGATCTCCACCACGGGCGGCGCCAACACCGTCGACACCGACGGGGGCGGCACCACCACCTCCACGGGCGCCGGCACCGGCGGCGGCCGCGGCGCCGCCGGCATCAACGACAGCACCGTCGCGCTGCCGTTCGGCCTGGACCCCGCCCGCACCCCCGTGCTCGGCAGCTACCGCACCGGGGCGCAGCAGGAAGCCGACCTCGAGTCCGGCTGGTACGCGCTGCCCGAACGCACCGACGCCACGCCGCTGCTGGTCGTCACCGCCGCCGGCCGCGTGCACTACGTCGACCCCGACGGCGTCCTCACCCCGGGCGCGGACGTGCTGCTCGAGTTCGGGCGAACCGGCGGCGATTCGAACGTCGAACCGCTGGCGCGCGTCGCGCCCGTCGACATCGGGCCGTCCCCGTCGTGGCGCAACCTGCGGGTGCCGAGCGACCGGATCCCCGCCGACGCCGACGCGGTCCGGCTGGTGGTGACGGACGGCAACCTGGCACCCGACCAGTGGGTGGCCGTCACCCCGCCGCGGATGCCGCGCCTCGAGACGTTGAACACCCTCGTCGGCTCCACGGCCCCGGTCCTGCTCGACTGGTCGGTGGGCCTGGCGTTCCCCTGCCAGCGTCCGTTCGATCACCGCTACGGCGTCGCCGAGGTCCCCGAGTACCGGATCCTGCCCGACCGGGTCGGCGCCGACTCCACCAACGGCTGGCAGGACGACATCGGCGGCGGCCCGCTCGGCTGGATACCGCTGCTGCTCACCGCCGAGACGATCCCCACCTATCTGAACCACGACTGGGACCGCGACTGGGGCTCGCTGGAGCGGTACACGCCCATCGACCCGGGCGCGACGACCGCGGAGATTGCCACCGAGAACGTCGTCCGCTGGGGCTGGTGGTCGCCCGGACCGATCCGCGACGGAGTGCCCGTAATGCGTGAATAGGGCCCTACGCGGTGGTAGGGACGGTGCGTCCACTCAGCTGCGCCCGATACCATCGACAATCGTGCCCGACGACGTGACCACAGTTCCCGCCCCCTCCGCAGCCGTTCCCCGGCCGCCGGTTGCCCGGGATCTGCGGGCGCAGTACCGCACCGCCCGGCTCGTCGCCGCGGTGGCGGGTCTGCTCGGTGTGCTCCTCGCCGTCGCGACCCCGTTCCTGCCCGTCAAGGTCACCGAGGCCACCGTCACGTGGCCGCAGAACGGCTCGACCGGGCCGGTCGAGGTGCCACTCATGTCGCAGGTGCCGCGGCAGCTGAGTGCGACGGTGCCGTGCACCGCCGTCGCCGGCATGCCCCCGGGCGGCGGCCTGCTCCTCGCGACCGCACCGGCCAGCGGTGAGGGCGCCGCGCTCAACGCGATGTTCGTGCGAGTGGGCGCCGAGAACGTCGACGTCCTCGACCGCAACGTCGTCGTGGCCACCGCCCCGCGCAGCGACGTCGAGTCCGCCGCGTGCACCGAGATCAGCATCTTCTCCGACGTCGACCGCACCACCGCGGAGTTCGTCGGCCTCAGCGACGAGAACGGCAACCCGCGCGCCGGTGAGCTGACCGGCGACCTGCGTCCCCTCGTCGTCGGCGTGTTCAGCGACCTCGACACCCCGGTTCCCGGCATGTCGGTGACCGTCGACGTCGACTCCCGGTTCTCGTCGTCGCCGACGCTGGTCAAGCTCCTCGCGATGATCCTGGCGACGCTGTCGACCGCTCTGGCGGTCGCCGCGCTCGCCAAGCTCGACGGCACCGACGGCCGCGGGCACCGCCGCTTCCTGCCGTCGCACTGGTGGAAGTTCACCGGCGTCGACGCCGTCGTCGTCGGCACCCTCGCCGGCTGGCACTTCTTCGGCGCGAACACCTCCGACGACGGCTACCTGCTGACCATGGCCCGGGTCTCCGAGCACTCCGGCTACATGGCCAACTACTTCCGCTGGTTCGGCGTCCCCGAGGCCCCGTTCGGCTGGTACTACGACGTCCTCGCCGCGTTCGCCGAGGTCTCCACCGCCAGCGTCTGGATGCGGCTGCCCGCCCTGCTCGCCGGCATCACCTGCTGGATGGTCATCAGCCGCGAGGTGGTGCCCCGCCTCGGCCGCGCCGTCCGGCACAACACCGTCGCCCTGTGGACCGGCGGCCTGGTGTTCCTGGCCTTCTGGCTGCCTTACAACAACGGCCTGCGCCCCGAGCCGATCGTCGCGCTCGGCGCGCTGCTGACCTGGTGCTCGATCGAACGGGCGATTGCCACCGGCCGCCTGTTGCCGGCCGCGACGGCGGTCATGATCGGCGCGTTCACCCTCGCCGCCGCCCCGACCGGCCTGATGTGTGTGGCCGCGCTGCTCGCCGGCATCCGGCCCATGACCCGCATCGTCGTCCGCCGCCACCGCGAGGTCGGGACGCTGCCGCTGCTCGCACCGATCGCCGCCGCGGGCACCCTCGTGCTCGTCGTCGTGTTCTCCGACCAGACCCTCGCCGCGGTGCTCGAGGCCACCCGCGTGCGCACCATCATCGGCCCGAACGAGGAGTGGTGGAACGACTTCCTCCGCTACTACTACCTGTTCGTGCAGACCGTCGACGGCTCGCTCGCGCGCCGGTTCGCGTTCCTCGTCATGCTGCTGTGCCTGTTCACGTCGCTGCTGGTGCTGCTGCGCCGCCGCCGCATCCCGGGCGTCGCGACGGGCCCGTCGTGGCGGCTGATCGGCATCGTCTTCGGCACGATCTTCTTCATGATGTTCAACCCCACGAAGTGGACCCACCACTTCGGGGCGTACGCGGGCATCGCGGGTTCCCTCGCCGCGCTCACCGCGGTCATCGTCTCCGCGAGCGCGCTGCGGTCGCGGCGCAACCGCACCATCTTCCTCGCCGGGCTGCTGTTCGTGCTGGCCGTGTCGTTCGCGGGTATCAACGGCTGGTGGTACGTGTCGAGCTACGGCATCCCGTGGTTCGACAAGACCGTCTCGCTGAGCGGCAACCAGTCCAGCTCGCTGTTCCTGCTCCTCTTCGGGCTCGCTCTCGGGCTCGTCGCGTGGCAGTACCTGCGTGAGGGCTACGCGCCGCCGCAGCCCAAGCCCACGACCCGCAAGGGCCGCCGGATCCGCAAGTTCGCGGCGGCGCCCCTGACCGTCGTCGCCGGAGCGATGGTGCTCTTCGAGGTGCTGTCGCTGCTCAAGGGCGCGGTGTCGCAGTACCCGGCGTACTCGCTCGCCCGGTCCAACGTCGGCGCGCTCGCCGGCCAGACGTGCGGCCTGGCGAACGACGTACTCGTCGAATCGGACCCGAACTCCGGGCGGCTCGCGCCCATCGTGGACCCGGACAACCCGCCGCTGAACGGCGACGCCCTCGCCGGCGCCGCCCCCGAGGGCTTCAGCCCCAACGGCATCCCGTCGGACCTCACCGCCGACTACGTGGAGGTCAAGCCCGGCCAGGGCAACACCGACAACCAGAGCGTCGGGCCGACGTTCGAGACCGGCGCCGGCGGCGGCACCACGGGCGGCACCGGCGCCCGCACCGTCAACGGCTCCGAGGCCAAGCTGCCCTTCGGCCTCGACCCGGCGGTCACCCCGGTGCTCGGCAGCTACCAGGAGGGTGTGCAGGAACCGGCGCTGCTCACGTCGAGCTGGTACGGGCTGCCCGAGCGCAGCGACGACGCGCCGCTCGTCGTCATCTCGGCGGCCGGCCGCATCTGGTCCGTCGACGACACCGGCGCCACCACCTACGGTCAGTCGCTGCTCGTCGAGTACGGCAGGCGCCTGCCCGACGGCACCGTGGAGCCGCAGGGCACCTACCTGCCGCGCGACATCGGGCCCGCACCGTCGTGGCGGAACCTGCGGATCCCGCTGTCCGAGCTCCCCGCCGACACCGACGCCGTCCGCATCGTCGCCAACGATCCCAACCTCACCGGCGACCAGTGGCTGGCGTTCACCCCGCCCCGCGTGCCGAAGCTCGACACGCTCAACACCGTGATCGGCTCGGAGCAGCCGGTGCTGCTCGACTGGGCGGTCGGACTGCAGTTCCCGTGCCAGCGCCCGTTCGACCACCGCTACGGCATCGCCGAGATGCCGGACTACCGCATCCTGCCGGACCGTCCGCTGGCCGTATCCTCCACCGACACTTGGCAATCCGCGGACAACGGCGGCCCCCTCGGCTTCACCGAAGCCCTCGCCCGCCCCGAGCAGATCCCCACGTACCTCGAGAACGACTGGGCCCGCGACTGGGGCTCGCTCGAGCGGTACGTGCGGTTCTACCCGAACGCCGTGCCGGCCGAGCCGCAGACCGAGGCGATCACGCGCTCCGGCCTGTGGAATCCGGGCACGCTGCGCGTATACGAGTAGGTCCGTCGGCGAGCCCCGTCCGCGTGCCACGCGTGCCTTCCGGCCGAATGTCACATAGGTTCGCTTCGATCGACCGAACGTGACATCCGGCCGGCGGGCACGGCCGGCAACGAAAGGACCTGAATGTCGAGGAAGTTCGCCGCCCGGACCACCGCCGTGGCCGCATCCGCTGTGGTCCTGGCGCTGCTGAACGCGCCGGCCGCATCGGCGCAGACCGTTCACGCGGCGACGTTGGGACCGGTCGTCGGATCGACCGGCGTGGGAACCGGATCCGCCGCTCCCACCGAGGCGCTCGTCCACGACTACGTGAATGTCTACACCAACGTCAACACGCCCGGCGTCACGCACTTCGGTGGGAGCGTCAAGTGCTTCTGCCTCGTCACGTGGGTGAACGAGGACACGGGCACGACGGGCGTGAACGAACTACCGGACTTCCCCGAGATCGGCGAGGAGCAGGTCCTCAGCGGTCGAGCCGAGACCGGCCCCGGACGGGTGCGGGCGACGGTGACCGTCCCGGACGGCACGACCTGGGTCTCGGCGTCGGGCAGCTGGGTCGTTCCCTGACCGACTCCCGCACGCAATACCCCCGCATGCGCCTTCACGTCTCCCGGCCGAATGTCACATACCGTCACTTACATTGAACTCATGTGACATTCGGCCACCACAAGGTTATCCACAGGCCGACGAGACGGTCTTTCGTAGGACACGATCCCCCTGCAGGCTGTAGCCATGAAACGGGGGACATGGGGAGACGATCCCGAAGAGCTGTTCGCACTGAGCACCAACGGCGTCATCCGGACGGCAACGCTGTTGAGGCACGGCGTCGCCGGCGGCACGATCGCCGGCCGATGCCGTAAGGGTGGTCCGTGGCAGCGCATCCTGCCGGGCGTGGTGGCGCTGCACAACGGGCCGCTGTCCGTGTTGCAGCGCAACACGGCCGCGCTGCTGTACGGCGGCGATTCGGCGCTGATCTCAGGTCATGCCGCGCTCGGGATACACGGCTACACCAACTCGGCGACGAAAAGTGAGGTGCTGCTACTCATTCCGCATACCCAGCATCGACGCAACTTCTCGTTCGTCGCCGTCGAGCGGAGCTGGCGGATACCCGAACCCATCATCAAAGGCACGCTGAGAATTGCTCCGGTGGACCGCTGTCTGCTCGATGCGGCACGCAGAATGTCGCAGCTCGATCCGTGCCGTGCCCTGCTGGCGTCGGGGATTCAGCGCGGAGACGTGACCGTCGACGACCTGGCACACGAACTGCGCGCCGGCAGCTGCCGCGGTAGCGCCGTGCCGCGCACCGTAGTTCGAGAGCTCTCGCACGACGCGCATTCCGTGGCCGAGATCGCAGCACAGAAGCTGTACGCGACGAGCGGGTTGCCACCCATGGCCCACAACGTCGACGTCGAGACCGACGACGGTACGTGGATCGCCCGCCCCGACGGGTGGCTCGATTCGGTCGCAGTGGCATGGGAGATCGATTCGCTGAAATACCACTTCTCACCGAAGGCGCACGAGACGACGCTCGTCCGACGGGCCGCGATGCAACGCAATGGCATCATCGTGGTGTCGCACCTACCGAGGCAGATCCGCGACGACCCGGCCACGGTGCTCGCGGACCTGGAGGCCGCCTACCACCAGGGCACACAGCGCCCACGTCCCCCGGTGCGGTCACGCGCGGACTGACCCCGGACACCGCTGTGGGCCGAATGTCACATGCATTCATTTCCATTGCATGCATGTGACATTCGGCCCACCCGAACAGAATTCGGGTGTCACGAACTAGAGCGGAAGCAGGTGGTGCTTGCGCGGGTTCTTGAACACCGTCTTGTCGCGCAGCAACGTCAGCGCCTTGCGGATCTCGAGGCGCGTGGTGTGCGGCTCGATCACCGCGTCGATGTAGCCGCGCTCGGCGGCGATGTACGGCGTGGCGATGTGCTCGTTGTAGAAGTTGATCAGCTGCTGGCGCACCGCGGGAGCGTTGTCACCGGCGGCCTCGATCTGGCGGCGACCGATCACCGCGACGGCACTCTCGGCACCCATCACCGCGATCCGGGCGGTGGGCCAGGCGAAGTTCACGTCGGCGCCGAGCTGCTTCGACCCCATCACCGCGTAGCCACCGCCGTAGGACTTGCGCACCACCACGGTCACCTTCGGTACCGACGCCTCGACGAACGAGAACAGGAACCGGCCGCCGCGCTTGATGACGCCGATCTTCTCCTGCTCCACACCCGGCAGGAAGCCCGGGGTGTCGACGACGAACACGAGCGGGATGTCGTACGCGTCGCACACCCGCACGAAGTGGGCGGCCTTGTCCGAGCTGGCGGCGTCGAGCGCCCCCGACAGGTACAGCGGCTGGTTGGCGACGACACCGACGGGCCGGCCGTCGACGCGGGCGAATCCGGTGATGATGTTCGGCGCGACCTGCGAGCGGATCTCGAAGAAGTCGCCGTCGTCGAAGATCTTGAGCAGGATGTCGTGCATGTCGTAGCCGGAGTTGTCGGCGTCGGGCATGAACGTGTCGAGCTCGAGATCGTCCTGCGTGATCTCCGGCTCGAGCCCCGGGTTGACGATCGGGGGCTTCTCCTGCGCGTTCGACGGCATGTAGCTCAGGTACTTGCGGGCCCACTCGAACGCGGCCTTCTCGTCCGGCGCGACGTGGTGCACGTTGCCGTACTCGGCCTGCTTGCGGGCGCTGCCGAGTTCCTCGAGGCTGACGTCCTCACCGGTGACGGACTTGATGACGTCCGGTCCGGTGACGAACATGTACGCCTCCTCGGTGGCGATGACCACGTCGGTGTTGATGGGGGCGTACACGGCGCCGCCGGCGCACTTGCCGAGGATGATCGACACCTGCGGGCACAGACCGGACAGCGGCTCGTGCCGCTTGCCCAGTTCGGCGTACCACGCCAGCGACGTCACGGCGTCCTGCACGCGGGCGCCGCCGGAGTCGTTGATGCCGACGACGGGGCAGCCGATCTTCAGCGCGAAGTCGAGGATCGCGGCGACCTTGCGGCCGAACATCTCGCCGACGCTGCCGCCGAACACGGTCTGGTCGTGCGAGAAGACCGCGACGGGCCGGCCCTCGACGGTGCCGTGACCGACGACGACACCGTCACCGTAGAGGGCGTCGTCGCGGCCGGGCGTCTTCATCAGCGCACCGATCTCGACGAAGCTGCCCGGGTCGAGCAGCATGTCGATGCGCTGCCGGGCACTGGGGATGCCCTTGGCGGCGCGCTTGGCGAGCGCGGCCTCCCCGGCCGGTTCCTTCGCGATCGCGAGATTCTTGCGCAGCTCGGCCAGCTTCCCGGCCGTCGTCGTGGTCACTACTCGATCAGCTCCTCGTGGCCTCGATGTCGGCCAGCTTGCGTGTCAGGTCGGCCCCCA
>NZ_PCZU01000182.1:25502-35223 GCF_002887785.1 Rhodococcus sp. ENV425 | reverse complement strand
CGGCTCGTCGACCACCTGGAGGTGGTCGCCGCCGACATGGATGACCTCCAGATTACGGACCGCCTCGCCCCAGCCGCCGTCGGGCTGCCGGGTTCCGAACGCGGGCTCGAGTTCGATGGCGTCGTCGTGGTAGCGGTCCGCCATGTACAGCACCACGTCGCCGTCGTACGGCTCGAGCTTCGCGGTCTGGATGGCCCGGTTGTCCAGCCACGACGTGCGCTGGTGCTCGATGATGCCGCCGGGGATCCTGGTACCGCTCATCTTGAGCAGGTCCATGAGGATGCGCACCTGGCCCTCGTCGTCCGTCGCGGCGAGCTTGTCGTACGGCAGCGGTGCGTCGACCCCGTACGTCTTCTTCGCGAACCTCGCGTACCGCTGCCAGCGCTTGGTGATCTCCTCCGGGGTGTCCTCGACCTTCTCCCCGGCCATGACCGTGTCGATGAGGCCGACGAGCCGCACGTCCTTGCCCTCCGCACGCAGCAGCTTGGCGACCGCGTAGGCGAGCACACCGCCCAGCGACCAGCCGTACAGCACGTACGGACCGTCGCCCTGGATCTCCTTGATCTGCGGCAGATATTCCTGGGCGCGCTTCTCGATCGGGCCCTCGGTGCGTTCGAAGCCGTACATCGGGGTGTCCTCGGGCAGCCGGCGCAGCAGCGGTTCGTACACGACGGTGGAACCGCCGGCCGGGTGGAACACGAACACCGGGACGGCGTCCGACCCCTCGGGGCGCGGGCGCAGCGTACGGACGAGCCCGTCGATGCGGTCGGCCGACTCCAGGTGCCGGCGCACGCTCTCGGCGAGCTGCTCGATGGTCTCGGCGTCGAGCACGTCGTCGACGGTGATCTCGCCGTTCGCCCGCTCGGTCAGCCGGGCCGCGAGGCGCTCGGCCGTCTCGTCGTCGAGGATCGGCAGGGTGTTGAAGATGCCCTTCGCGGACTGTCCGGTGATCACGGCCCAGGTCGCGAACGTGAGTCGCTCGGCCGCGTCGCGCGGGGGCACGTCGGTGCCGGATGCCTCCGCAACCGCCTGCCGGTCGGTCACGTCGGTGGCCTTGTCGGCTTCGGTGCTCGCACCGGCCTCCGCGGCTTCAGCGGCCTCGGCGGCTTCGAGGATCGCCTCCGCCTCGTGCACCACCCCGGTGTCCTCCACGGCCGAGATCGGGGGCAGCTCGAGCGTCGTGTCCTCCCGCTCCGCGGTTTCGCGGTCGGCGGCCTGCTGTGCGGCGAGGGCGGCGACCTCCTCGCGGTTCTCCACGGCGTACCGCAGGTACTTCGCGACGTCGCGCAGGCTGGCGTCCTTCACCGCGGCGAGCTGCAGCTGCGGGATGTCGAACTCGTACTCGACGCGGTTCTTGATCCGCACCGCCATGAGCGAGTCCAGACCCAGTTCGATCAGCGGGATCTCGACGGGCAGGTCCTCGGGCGCGTAGCCCATCGACTCGGCGACGATCAGCGCCAGCCGATCCTCGAGGGTCTGCGACCCGGCCGGGTTCCACTTGTCGCCGAAGGTCTCGACCACCTCGGGAAGCGTCTCGACCGGCCCGCTGGACCGCTCGGCCGGCGCGGGCGCCGCGGCGGGCGCGGGCAGCGCTTCGCCGGAGACCACGACCGCGTCGAACAGCAACCGGAACTCGCCGCTCGCCGCATCGCGCCCGTGCACGTGCAGCGACGCGCCGCCGGGGTGCCGGGTCAGGGTGGTGGTGAGGGTGCCGCTGGTGGGGACGTCGCCGTGCGGGACGGACGCGGTGAGGGTGACGTCGGCGAGCGTCTGCGACGCGGCGGCGACGACGAGCTCGCCCAGGTCGGTGACGGCGTCGGCGCGCACCTCCCACACGTGCCGGCCGTCGGGCAACGCGACGTGCGCGCCGGGCACGCGGGCGTTGCCGCCGGTCCCGATGCGGGTCTCGAGCCAGAAGGGCTTGCGCAGGAACACCGTCCGCGGCAGGTCCGCGTACTCGCCGGCCGGAAGCAGGCTGCGCAGGTCCACGGCGTGTCCGTGCACGTACAGCTGGGCGAGGGCGGTGAGCACGCCGAGCGGCTCGTCCTCCTTGCGCTTGAGGGTCTGGATCAGCTGGGTGTCGATCACGCCGGCGGCGTACGCCGTCGCGGCCACGGACATCAGCGCGACAGGGTTGGGTGCCAGCTCGACGAACGTGGTGTGCCCGTCGGTGACGGCGAGCTTGACCGCGTTGGTGAAGTACACGCTGTGCCGCAGGCCCTTGGTCCAGTACTCGACCTGGTGGATGGGGTCGTGGCCGGCGCGGTAGTGGGTGTCCTGGTCGACCGACGAGTACACGTCGACCTTCGGTTTGTGCGGCTCGATGCCGGCGAGTTCGGCGGCGAGCTCGCCGAGCAGCGGATCCACCTGCGAGGTGTGGCTCGCGCCCTTGGTCTGCAGGACGCGGGCGAGCTTCTCCTCCGACTCCGCCCGGGCGACGATCGCGTTGACCTCGTCCTGCGGGCCGCCGATGACGGTGTGCGTCGGCGCGGCGTAGACGCAGACCTCGAGGTGCGGGTAGTCGGTGAGGACCAGCTCGATCTCCGCGGCGCTGTACTCGACGAGCGCCATGAGCCGGATGTCGTCGCCCTCGAGCAGCGCCTCGGCCTCGCCCATCAGGCGGGAGCGGGCGCAGATGACGCGGACGGAGTCCTCGAGCGACAGACCGCCGGAGATGTACGCGGCCGCGGCCTCGCCCATGGAGTGGCCGACGACGGCGGACGGCTCGGCGCCGTGGTGGCGCAGCAGCTTCGCGAGGGCGACCTGGATGGTGAAGATGCCGACCTGCGAGGTCTCGACGTCGTAGTCCTGGCCGTCGTCGAGGAACTTCTCCTTCATGGAGTAGCCGGCCTCGTCCTCGATCAGCTCGTCGATCTCGTCGACGGCCGCGGCGAACACCGGGTTCTCGAGGTACAGCTGCTTGGCCATCTTGCGGTGCTGCGAGCCGAAACCGGACAGCACCCACACCGGCCCGTTGGCGGCGGGGGCGTCGGCGGAGAACACGCCCTGCGCGGGCTTGCCGGCGGCGACGGCGCGCAGCCCGGCGATGGCCTCGGCGCGCGTCTTCGCGATCACGACGGCGCGTGAGCGGCCGTGGTTGCGGCGGGAAAGGGTGCGAGCGACGTCGGCGAGCGGCGTGGTGCTGCCGGCCTCGGTCTCGAGCCAGTCGGCGAGGTCGGCGGCGGCCCGGCGACGACGCGACGGCATCGCCGCGGACACCGCGAGCAGCACCGGGTGTTCCTCGCCCTGCTCCGAGCGAATGTGCCCTTCAGCTCCTTCAGCCGACGGAACGATACGTTCGCTCGACTCCGCGTCCGCTTCGGGTCCGGTGTACTCGCGGACCACGACGTGCGCGTTGGTGCCGCCGAAGCCGAAGCCGGAGACGCCGGCGATCGCCTTGCCGGTGTAGCGCGGCCACTCGGCGCCCTCGGGGATGACCTTCAGGCGGGCCTGCTCGAACGGGATGTACGGGTTCGGCGCGGTGTAGTTCAGCGTCGCCGGCAGGTGGTTCTCCTGCATGGCGAGGACCACCTTGATCAGGCCCGCCGCGCCGGCGGCCGCCTCGAGGTGGCCGAAGTTGGTCTTCGCCGAGCCCAGCAGCACCGGCTTGTCGGCGTCGCGGCCGCGGCCGACGACGCGGCCGAGGGCGTCCGCCTCGATCGGGTCGCCGAGCACGGTTCCGGTGCCGTGGGCCTCGATGTAGTCGACGCCGGACGGCAGGATGCGCGCGTCCCGGTACGCGCGGCGCAGCACGTCGACCTGGGCCTCCGGGTTCGGGGCCGCCAGGCCGTTGGAGCGGCCGTCCTGGTTGACGGCGGAACCGGCGATGACGGCGAGCACGGTGTCGCCGTCGCGTTCGGCGTCCTCGAGCCGCTTGAGCACGACGAGGCCGCCGCCCTCGGCGCGGACCATGCCGTCGGCGTCGGCCGAGAACGCCTTGATGCGGCCGTCGGGGGCCTGCACACCGAGCTGGTCGAAGCCGAGGGTCGCGGCGGGCGCGACGAGCATGTTCACGCCACCGGCCAGCGCCACGTCGGCGTCGCCGTCGCGCAGGGCGCGCACCGCCTGGTGCACGGCCACGAGCGACGACGAGCATGCGGTGTCCAGGGCGACGGACGGGCCACGGAAGTCGAAGAAGTACGAGACCCGGTTGGCAACGATCGACGTGGCCGTGCCGGTCAGGGCGTACGGGTGCGCGGCGGACGGGTCGCTCACCGCGAGGAGCTGGTAGTCGTTGGCGGAGCTGCCGATGAACACACCGACCGGGCGGCCCTTGAGGTCGCTGGCCGGGATGTGGGCGTGCTCGAGCGCCTCCCAGGTGAGTTCGAGGGCGAGGCGCTGCTGCGGGTCGACCATCTCGACCTCGCGCGGCGACATCGCGAAGAACTCCGCGTCGAAGCCCTTGACGTCGTCGAGGTAGCCGCCGCGGGTGTTGGCTGCAGCGATGGCCGACGAGATCTGCGGATCGTCGGCGAATTCGGACCAGCGACCCTCGGGGAGGTCGGTGATGCCGTCGCGGCCCTGGGCGAGCAGCTCCCACATCTCCGCGGGGGTGCTCACGTGCCCGGGCAGCCGGGCGGCGAGACCGACGATCGCGACATCGTGCGTCCTGCCGGCCGGACCGGCGGCGTAGAAGGCGCTGTCGTCGCCCTCCGGGAGCTCGGGTTCGCCCTCGATGATGCGCGTGGCCAGCGACGCGATGGTGGGGTGCTGGTAGGCGATCGTGGCGGTGAGGGTGACGCCGAGCAGTTCCTCGACCTCGCCGCTGAGCGCCACGGCGTCGCGGGACGAGAGGCCGAACTCCTCCATCGGGCGATCGTCGGAGATCTGCGCCACCGGTTGCCCGGTAGCCTCGGCGATCCAGTTCCGCAGCCACTCGCGCAGCTGCGCGACGGTCATTTCAGTGTCAGCCATCAACCCACCACGCTACCCGGGAAAGAGAACAATTTTTATACGCTATCGGGGAATGCCTGCTGGGTGTAACCACCGCGCAGGGTTCCCTCGATGTAGGCGGCCTTGCAGGCGCGCCGCGCGATCTTGCCACTCGACGTGCGCGGGATCGACCCGGCAGGCACGAGCAGCACGTCGCGCGCGGTCACCCCGTGCCGTGCCGAGATCGCCGCGCGAACGGTGTCCGCGACGGGTTGCGGATCCGCCTTGCCCGCGCCGGGCGCCCGCTCGGCGACGATGACCAGCTGCTCCGAGGCGTCGTCGGGATCGAACTGCAGACCCGAGTGCGAATTCTCGAACACCACCTGCGGCAGCTGGTTGGCCGGCACGGCGAAGGCGGCGACGAAGCCGGGACGCAGCGCGGAGCTGGCCTCCTGCGCCGAGAACTCCAGGTCCTGCGGGTAGTGGTTGCGGCCGTCCACGATCACCAGGTCCTTGACGCGGCCGGTGATGTACAGCTCGCCGTCGACGTACACGCCGTAGTCGCCGGTGCGCAGCCAGTGGGCGTCCGCGGGCGTGCCCTCGGCGTGGCTGCTCGCGGGCAGGCGGTCGACGAGCTTGTTGTGGAAGGTCTCGTCGGTCTCCTGGGTGCGCCCCCAGTACCCGATGCCGATGTTCTCGCCGTGCAGCCAGATCTCGCCGACGTGCCCGTCCGGCACCTCGGTGGCGGTCTCCGCGTCGACGATCGCGGCCCACTGGCTGCGCGCGACGTAACCGCAGGAGACCTGCGCGATGGCGTTCGGCGCCTCCTTGTCGACCTTGACGATGCGGCCGGCGTTGAGCTCGTGACGGTCGACGTAGATGACCCGGGCCTCGTCGGTGTGCCGCGTGGACGAGACGAACAGCGTCGCCTCGGCCATGCCGTACGACGGCTTGATCGCGGTCTTCGGCAGGCCGTACGGCGCGAACGCGTCGTTGAACTTGCGCATCGAGGACGTGGTCACCGGCTCGCTGCCGTTGATCAGGCCGATCACGTTGCTCAGGTCGAGGGTCTCGCCCGGCTTGGGCAGGCCCCGCGCGGCGGCGTGCTCGAACGCGAAGTTCGGCGCGGCGGCGAACGTGCCGGCCCCGTCGGAGACGGCGGCGAGTTCCTTGATCCACCGGCCCGGCCGCTGCACGAAGGCGCGCGGGCTCATGATGGTGATGTACTTGCCACCGATCGCCGGCAGGATGACGGTGAGCAGGCCCATGTCGTGGAACAGCGGCAGCCACGTCACGCCGCGCGAACCCTCGTTGAGTTCGATGGAGTCGGCCATCTGGATGCAGTTGGTGAGCACACCGCGGTGGGTGATCTCCACGCCCGCGGGCACGCGCGTCGATCCGGAGGTGTACTGCAGGTAGGCGATGTCGTCGGTGCCGATGTGGGGCCGCGTCCACGAGCCGGCGACGGTGTCGGGGATCGCGTCGACCGCGATGATGCGGGGCCGCTCCGCCGCGGGCAGCGGCCGGAAGAACTGCCGGACCCCGGCCGCCGAGGAGGTGGCGGTGAGGATGGCGCTGGGCGTGCAGTCGCCGAGCACGGCGTGCAGCCGGTCGGTGTGGCCGGGCTCGTCGGGGTCGAACAGCGGGACGGCGATGGTGCCGGCATAGATGGCCGCGAAGAAGGAGACGACGTAGTCCAGGCCCTGCGGGGCGAGGATCGCGACGCGGTCACCGGGCTTGGTGACCTGCTGCAGCCGGGCCGCGATCGCGCGCAGGCGCACCCCGAACTGCTGCCAGGTCAGCTCGTGGACCTCGCCGTCACGTTCCCGCGAGTAATCGATGTAACGGTACGCAAGATCGTCGCCGTTCTCGGCGAAATGCTGCTCGAGGTGGTCGAGCAGAGTGTTGCCCTCGGGCAACACGATCTGTCCGTTCTCATCGATGAACTCTTCGAACCCGACGCTCATTCCTTCTCCCTGTCGAAGCGATCCCACAACCACTCGACATGGTTGCGCCCCGCACTTGTCTTCGCGCTAGCGGATCGTCGTACCTGTACAGCTCAACAGCATCCGGCCGTGCATCTCACGAATCTGTCCATCGATCCGAAATCACGATTATGTTACAGATCCGCATCGGTCATTCCCCCGCCAACAGCGGAATCACCGGTGCGAACGCCTCCATCTGGGTGGGGAAGACCCCCACGTAGGACATCCCGGTCTTCGCCCGCACGTTGCGGATCTGCTCGGCGATCTCCTCGTAGGAACCGATTGCGAGATATGGCGATTCGAGGATCTCGTCCACCGTGAGCTTGACGTCCACCTCGATGTTCGGGGGGAATCCCTGGTCGAGGGCGGCCAGCGCCATCTCGGCGGTCTGCTCGCGATCGTCCGTGACGAGAATCATCGTGATGGTCCAGTTCAGCTCGATGTCATCGAACCGATCCCCCGCCGCGCGACGGATCACGTCCACCCGCTCCACAGTCTTGTCCATCGTGATCCCCGACAGCAACAACCGGCCGTCGCGGTTCGTGGGAGAGGCCCCCGAGATGATGTCGGCGTACTTCGCCGCCAGCGCGAGCATCTTCGGTCCCCCGCCGCCGACCGCGATGGGCGGTCGCGGGCCCTGGCGCGGCCGCGGGCTGCCCTTGAGGCCGTCGATGCGGTAGTGCTTGCCCTCGAAATTGCACTCCTGGCCGCGCAGGAGCACGTCCAGGATCTGCAGTGTCTCCTCGAGCTTCTCGATCCGGACGCCGGGGCGCTCGTAGGCGATGCCCGCCTTGTCGAACTCCTCCTTCATCCATCCCGCGCCGATCCCGAGTTCGAGCCGGCCGCCCGAGAGGACGTCGACGGTCGCGGCGTCCTTGGCCAGGATCGCGGGATGGCGGAAGCCGTTCGCGAGGACGGCGGTGCCGAGGCGGATCTTGTCGGTGGCGACGGCGAGCGCACCGAGCGCGGCGATGGGTCCGACCTGGTTGCCCAGGTGGTCCGGGATCATGAAGCTGTCGTAGCCGAGCTCCTCGGCCTTCTGTGCCAGCTTGACGAAGCGCCGGGCGCCGCCCTCCTCGGCGTTGCCCTCGCCACCCGCGGCGAAACGAAACTTCCGCGGTTGCGTGGCAGCCGAGCCGTCGGTGGCGCTCATCGAACCTCTTCTCGTGTGGCGGTGGTCGCGCGTCACCGACCCGGAGAGCTTCCCGGGTCAGGACCGAAGGTCGAGTCTAAGCGCCGACCGAGGAACGATTGTATCGGGTGGTGATCCCCGACACTACCGGCCGGTAACAACGGGGAGGGATCACTCCTCCGGTGGTTTCGGCGCCTCCTCGATCTTCTCGATCGCCCAGTTCGCCACCCACTGCGTCGCCGTCGTACCCGAATCGTCCACGACGAACGAGTTGTACAGGGCGTGCACGGGGTTGTTCGCGTACTCGAGCAACCGCGGCGCGCTGGCGAGCCAGTTGCCGGGGTTCAGCGCGTTCGGCGGTGCGTCGCAGATGCCGTCCGTCGGTGCACAGATGTCCACCACCTTGTCCTCGAGCTCCCCGAACCCGCCGGGCCGCGCGCCGGTCATGGTGATCCCCGGCAGCCGCAGTCCGTCCAGGGACAGCTCGGCGCCGACGCCCGCGACGGGCGGGCCGATCGTCTCGGCCGTGCCCGGGTCGCGACGGCCGTCGGCGATGAGCGCCACGCCGAGCACCCGATCCGCCGGAACCGGCCCGTCACCGGCGCCGATGCGCGCCGCGACGTCGCCCGCGATGACCGCACCCTGCGAGAAGCCGGTCAGGACGTAGTTGGTCAGCGGGCACTCGGCGAAGCGGCGCGCGAGGATGTCCTCCGTCGCCGCGGTGCCGGCGGTGCGGCTGTTGTTGTAGGACTGCTGCCCGTCCGGCGGGAGCGCCACCGGATTCGAGAACTGGGCGACGTACGGAACGGTGTACACGTCGGCACGCTGCGCGTCGAAGCGCTCCTGCAGCGGACGCGTGACGTTCAGCATCAGCGACAGCGGATTGAACGTCGGGTTGTACGGATCGTCCCAGGCCGCCGACTCCCACGTGCCCGGTACCGCCACCACCTGGACGTCCGGGCACGATGCGGGCTGCGCCTCCGGCTTCTCGGGCCCGAGGGGCCCCGGCGGCCCGGGCACCGGGAGCCGGCCCGCGAGGATGTACCAGAGCGCGAGCACGGCCGCCAGGACGACCAGGATCCCGAGGACGAGGATTCCCCGCCTCCGGCGTCGTTGCTTCGCTCGGGCCGTCATCATTGCAGCTCCTAGCAGAAGGTGTCGCGTGCGACGGTGATGTAGACGTCGGCGGTCGTCGCGGCGTCGGCCTCGGAGATCTCCTTGCCGGCGGCCGCGGCCTCGCTGCCCACCGATGCGGTCACGATCGTCTTGATCTCCTCGGGCGAGCTGCCCTGGGCGGTCGCGGCGCAGATGTAGTTGGCGGTGTTGATCGCGATGCTGCCGTCCGCGGCCGGCTCCACGCCCTGCTTCCGGAGCCCGTCCAGGAACGCCTGGCCGCGGTCGTCCACCGGCACCTCGGTCGGGCCCGGGAATCCGGGCTCGGTCTCCGGCTGCGCCGGCGGCGCGGTGGCGGCCTCGCCCGGGCTCGTGGTGGCCGTGTCGCCGGGGGCTGTGGTGGTCGCTTCGCCGGAGGTGGTCTCCGCGGCGGATGTCGAGGTGGTCGCCGACACGGACGTCGACGGGGTGCTCGTCGCCGTGGAATCGTCGCTACCGCAGGCGCCCAGGAGGGCGGTGGCTGCGAGCGCCGCGGCGCCGGCGCCCAGGACGCGGGTCAGGCTCGAACGGGTCCGTGCAGGCATGTGGTGGTGTCCTCGCATCCAATCGTCGGAAATGG
>NZ_PCZU01000182.1:14189-25447 GCF_002887785.1 Rhodococcus sp. ENV425 | reverse complement strand
GATCCGGTGGTCGCGGGGCCGCCGTGGCGGCACCGGGTGTGCGAGGGCCGATCCTAGGGGCGGACGGTGGCCACGTTGTCGACGACCGTGACGAATCCGCCCTGGAAGTTCTGCTGGACACCGCCGGGGATGGGGAACTCGTCCCCGACGGGGAAGCCGAGGCGACCGTTCTCGTAACCGGCGCTCTTCCACGCGTCGAAGACCGGCCCGGTGCGGACCGACCACGCCCCGCTCAGCGGGCTCCAGTAGATGTTGCCGCCCTCGAACTCGTTGAACCGGCCACCGTCCTTGACGGGGATCTCGCTGGTCTTCGGGAACCCGAGCCAGCCGTTCTCGTAGCCGAGCTCGGCGTACTTGCCCATGATCATGCCCTGTACGGCGTGGGCCCCGAACGGCTCGCTCCAGTAGAGGGCGCCGATCTCGAAGCCCTGCACCACGCCGGGCTTGCCGGGGGTGGCGACCTCGTCGGCCACCGGGTAGCCCAGCGGGCCGCCCTCCCAGCCCTGCCGCGCCCACTCGTCGCGGATGGCGCCGCGCACGGCGTGCGCCCCGGTCTGCGGGGTCCAGTAGATCGAGCCCTGCTGGAAGTGGTTGAACCGGCCGCGGCCGTCGGGGGTGCCGCGTTCCTCCGTGGTCGGGTAGCCGAGCGGGCCCCCCGGGCCGCCCGCGGCCTGGTAGGCTCCGCCGATCGCACCCGCCACCGGGTGGGCCCCGCCGTCGGTGGAGGAGAAGATCCGGCCGAAGCGGAAGTCTTGGACGCGCCCGCCCGCGACGGCGTACTCCGGCGTGAGGCAGTCGCCGATCCAGGGACCGGCGGCTGCTGCGGCGCCGATCGCGCCGGCGGCGCTGCAGTTCGGCTTCGTGACCTCCACTCCGAGGGCGTTGGCCAGCTGCGGCCACAGCTGGTGCAGCTCGAACTCCCAGTACGGCCACGAGTGGGTGCCCGACGGCCGGTAGACCACCTGCGCAGGGATGCCGATCTTGTTGAGCTTGGTGGCGAACGCCTGCGAGGTGAGCCGCGACAGGATCTCGAGGCCCATGCCGGCGTAGTTCGTGCTCACGCCCGGGATACCCGACGGCTGGTCGTACGGGCCGGTGCTGCCGCTGCCACTGGAGACGTACAGGCTCACGCCCTCGAGCTTGTCCGCCAGCAGGTACGGATCGTGGGCGGCCCACTGCTCGCCGCCGGGGGTACCCCACATGGCCGACGAATCGAAGCCGCCGGCGTCCTGCATCGCGTACTGGATGGCCTGCGGCATGCCCAGGGTGGTGGTGGTGAGGATGCCGGAGAGCGACCCCGCGAACTTGAAGAAGCCGGGGTTGCGCGCGGGCAGGAACATCGCAGCGGTGCCGCCCATCGACAGGCCGACGACGCCGCGGTCCTTCGTGGTGCGCCAGTTGCCCTCGAGGATCGGCGGGAGCTCCTTGGTCAGGAACGTCTCCCACTGGTAGTTGCGCCCGTTGTTCTGGTCCATCCAGTCGGCGTAGAAGCTGGACTGCCCGCCCACCGGCAGCACCACGTTGACGTTCTTGTCCGCGAAGAAGGCCTCGGCGTCCGTCTCGATCGTCCAGCCGCTCTCGTCGTCGCGGGCGCGCAGGCCGTCGAGCATGTAGACGGCAGGGAACCGCGCCTCGGGTTCGATGTTCCAGTCCCGGGCGAGCAGCAGCTGCACCTGAATGGGGGTGCCCATGGCCGGCGAGTTCACCCACAGGGCCACGCGCCGGTCGGTCAGCCAGTCGACGCGCTGCACCGTGACCCCGGCCGGGACCTGCACGGCGGTCGGCTCGCTGCGGTCCACCGGCTCCGCATGCGCGGCCCCGGCCGCGAGAGTTCCGGCGACGAGGGGCGCGACGAGCGCGGCGGCGACCGCCCCGAGGACCCGCCGCCCCCGACGGGCACGCGGCGCCGGCTGCTGGGCGCGCACGGTTCGACGTCCGCCAAGCACTGTTCGCATCGGCATCGCTCACTTTCTGCGTTGCTGGGGCGTCGGCGGGCGACCGGGCCCCGCGTCTCGAAGACTGTTTCTACACGTGAACGGGCGCCGGGTGGGGGCGCCGCGCTGTGACGGGTGTGGTTTTTGTCAACGATCCGCGAAACGGCGCATGCCGCCCCTCGTCCCTCGCGGGTCGTGGGGCGGCATGCGTACCGTCAGTGTGCGCCGGGGAGTTCGGCGCGATCAGTAGGCGTTCAGTGCCTCGAGGATCTGGGGGCGAGCCTTCCACAGCTCCTCTTCCCAGTACTTCCAGGAGTGCGTGCCGCGCGCCGGGAAGTCGAAGCGGGCCTGGATGCCGAGGGTGGCCAGCTTGATCTGGAAGGCGCGGGTCTGGGCGAGCGCGAGCGCCTCGAGGCCCATGGCGTTGGCCGTGTTGTAGACACCGACCAGGCCCTGCGGGGTGTCGTGCTGGCCGGGCAGGCCGCTGGCGGCCGAGATGTACATCGACAGGCCGGCGAGCTTCGGCGCGAACACGAACGGGTCGTTGCGCAGCCACGCCGGGCTCCACGGCGGGCCCCACATCGAGTCGACGTTGAAGCGGCCGGCGTCGAGCATCGCGACACGGATGGCCTCACGCATGCCCGGGGCCGACAGGTTCAGGTAGCCGGAGAGCGACGAGGCGAACTTGAACTGGTCGCGGTGGTAGGCCGCCAGGGTCAGCGCGGCGCTGCCGCCCATCGAGAGGCCGAGGATGCCGTTGTTGGTGCGCGAGACGCCGCGGGTGGCGAGGTAGTCCGGCAGCTTCTCCGTCAGGAACGTCTCCCACTTGTAGGTGACGTCCTGGCCGTTGAGATTGCTGGGCGCGTACCAGTCCGTGTAGAAGCTCGACTGGCCGCCGACCGGCATCACCAGGGTGACGTTGTCGTTGGCGAACTGGTCGCGGGCGTTGGTCTCGAAGCTCCAGGCGTTCGCGTCGTCGCGGGCACGCAGGCCGTCGAGCAGGTACAGCGCCGCGTCACCGCCGCGGGCGGCCCACTGGATCTGCACCTTGATCGGGCCCATGTCGGAGTCGACGAAGACTTCCTCGAAACCGCCGGCCGGTGCCCGATGCGAGATCGGGGCGGCGGCTGCGGGAGCGGCGAGCGCGGCGGTGCTTCCGGCGACGCCGGCGGCAACCGGCAGAACGAGGGCTGCGGCACCCACGCCGAGCACGCGCCTGCGGAGGCGCTGCGACAACCTCGGGACAAAACGCATGAACAATGCTCTCTTTCTCGATCTGCGGCGTCCGCGTGCGCGTCCCCCGTCGGATACCGGCGGCGACGACCGAGCGGGCCGTCACAAGTCACACTGCGGTCAAGACTGTAAAGGACACCGTGAGCTCTGACAAACCCCCGGTAACCCAGGTCAACGAACCGTGTGTCGGCTTCGATATCGGCCTGCCCCCCCGATGCGTTACACATCCGTTATCGACTGTGATCATACCGAGATACGCCCGGCGGACCGCACGGGCCCACCGGGGCGAAAACGACATCGATGTAATTCGCGGGCCGGACGACCGCGTCAGCCCCCGTCGCGCGGGGGCGGAAGCGCGAGGCCGCAGCGCTGGATCTCGTATTTCGGCACCCGGTCGAAGCGGTAGTCCGCATAGTCGAACGCGTTGCGGAAATTCCGCTTGAACAGTGGCCACGTCAGTTCCGCGCGGGAGGACGCGAGCAGTTGCTGCGTCTGCGGGCACGTCAGCGCCACCTGCGCCTGCGCCACCCAGTCCTCGTCCAGATAGGCCGGCAGCCACGGGTGCACGTCCACCATTCCCGTGTCGGCGACGACCCAGTCGGGGTAGAGCAGCTTGTCGTGCCCGATGCGCCCGTCCTCGAGCCGCTCGGTGTGCGCCGCCAGCGGGTACGCCAGCCCCATCTGGTCGAGCACCTGCACGTCGAGCCCGACGTTCATGCTGGTCATGCCGAGGTTGAGGAAGTAGACCGTGTGGCCGGCTCCGCCCGGCGGCACCGGCCCCGGCGGCGGCACGACGTCCCATGCGTCGAACGACGGTGTCGGCAGCAGCAGCCCGCCGTCGGGGGTGTTGGAGATCGCCTCGACCATCGCCCGCATGCGCGGGTAGTCGAGGTAGTCCTCGGCCCGGACGGGATGCAGGTGGCCCGTGTTGAGGGCGTAGAACGCCCGCTCGTCGACGATCCCGGAGCGGCCCACCACCGCACCCTCGGGCATGCCGGTGGTGTTCGCAGCGATCGCCGACCACACCACCACACCGAGCCACAGCACCCCCGCCGCCCCCGCGACGGCCGTCGCGCGAGTGCGGCCGATCTCGGCCCGCTGCGGAACCCGCAACGGAATCACGGCGACGGGAATGAGCAGACAGAACAACGGCGGCAGCAACACCCGGCCGTGCATGAAATCGCCGCCGACGCGAAGGGCGTACAGCGTGAGCAACAATGCGGCGCCGAGCATGAAGACGACCACGGCCGCGGGGGTGCGCAGCGCGCGCTGTGCGCGCGCCGGAAAGGACCCGTCCCTGTGACGGAATTCACGTTTCGGCGCGTCCTGTTCGCGGGGTCCCCGGTACCGCCACGCGAGCGCGGCACCGAGCAGCAGGAGCAGCAGCGGCAGCCACAGCAGGTACGGGCTCACCAGGTTCCCGAGGTACTCGAAGCCCTGCGCCCACTTCGCCCCGCCCGCGTCCTTGGCCACCGCCGTGTTCGGATAGGGCAGACCGTAGTAGCCCATCCGCCAGATCTGATAGCCCACCGGCACGGCACCGGCCACCGCCACCACGGCGACCCGCACCCGCCACGTGAGTCCGGCCGCGAGGAACAGCATGAGCAGGGCCGGAAGAGCGAGAAGCGCCAGTTCGGGGCGCACGAGCGGCCCGAGACCGGCGACGAACGCCGTCGCCAGCACCGACGGGGTCGACGGCAACCCCGGCACCGTCGCCCACCGCACGAGCAGCAGCCACAGCAGGGCGATCCAGCAGATCACCAGCCCGCTCTCGAGTCCGGAGGTGGCGAAGTCCCGGGCCGGGGGCACCGCGATGTAGGCGAACATGCCGGCGGGCACCAGCAGGAACGTGGCACCACTGCCCCGCAGCCGCCCCCGGTACAGCCGGCCCGTGCCGAGCATCGCCAGCACCACCGCCGCGGTCGACAGCACGAGCGCCGTGGCAAGCACCACGTACTCGAGCCGCACCCCGCTGAGCCGGCCCGCCGCGTACACGAGATACGTCCACAGGGTCGACGTGTTCGCCTCGACCCGGTCGCCGGCGTTGAACACCGGGCCGTTGCCGGCCAGCAGGTTGCGCACGGTGCGCAGCACGATCAGGCCGTCGTCGGCGATCCAGCGACGCTCCCACGCGCCCCAGAACATCAGCAGGGCCGTCAGCGCGACTCCGCCGGAGAACACCGCGGTCGGCACCCACGGCCGCATGCCGCCCCGGCCCGCCGGCCGGGGCCGGCGGGCCGGGGCGCCGAGATCCTCGTCGAGGTCAGAAGAGGTAGACAGCACCGCCGACCGCCCCGATCCAGGCCAGCGCGAGGAGTTGCAGCACCCGGTCCTTCAGGGCGATCTCCTCCGGTTCGCCGGCCTCCCCGCCGTCCACGTCGACCGCGTACCGCAGGATCGCGATCACGAACGGAATCATCGAGATCGCGAACCAGTTGGTGTCGTTGGCCTGGTCGCGCTCGAACGCCCACAGGCCGTAACAGATGACGACCGCCGTCGCCGACAGCGTCCACACGAACCGCAGGTAGGTGCCAGTGTAGTACTCGAGCGACTTGCGGATCTTCGCGCCGGTCCGCTCCGCGAGCCGCAGCTCCGCGTACCGCTTGCCGGCCGCCATGAACAGCGAGCCGAATGCCATGATCAGCAGGAACCACTGCGACAGCAGGATCTCCGCGGCCACGCCACCGGCGATCGCCCGGATGAGGAACCCGGAGGAGACGATGGCGATGTCCAGCACCGGCTGGTGCTTGAGCCCGAAGCAGTAGGCCAGCTGGACGGTGATGTACACCGCCATCACCACCGCGAGCTGCCAGTTCGCCAGGAACGACAGGCCGATCGAGCCGACGAGCAGCACCACCGCCATGCCGTAGGCCAGGTTCACCGGCAGCACGCCGGCGGCGATCGGGCGGAACCGCTTCGTGGGATGGGCGCGGTCGGCCTCGACGTCCATCGCGTCGTTGACCAGGTAGATGCCCGACGCGGCCATGCAGAACACCACGAAGGCCAGGGCGACCGGGATCAGGACGTCCAGCTCGGTCGCCGAGCCGGCCGCGAGGGGCGCGGCCAGCACCAGCACGTTCTTCACCCACTGCCGGGGGCGAACCGCCTTGACGATGCCCTCGGCCAGATTCTTCGGAGGCGCCGCGACGGCTACCGGTTCCTCGCTCATCTCTCTCCAAACTTCTTCTCGGCCCGCACGACGGCCGCGGCGGACGCGGCGCCGAGCGCGGCGCCCGCCAGCACGTCCGTCGGATAGTGGACGCCGAGCACGAGGCGGGACAGCAACATCGGCGGGACCAACACCGCCGGGAAGGGTAGCCCGGTCAGCCGACCGAGCAGCACGGCAGCGGCCGTCGTCGAGGGGGCGTGCGAGGACGGGAAGCTGAGCCGGCTCGGGGTCGACACGTTGACCTGGATGGTCGGATCCACGGGCCGGGGACGCCGCACGACCCGCTTGACCACGATGGACGCAGCGTGGGCGCCCACGGCGCCGACCGCGACCCCGGCCCACCGCCGCCGGCGCGGGCGGTCGACCAGTGCGCCGACGCCGCCGATCACCGCCCAGCCGAGGGCGTGCTCACCGAAGTGCGACAGCCCACGGGCCGCGGCGATCGCTCCCGGCCGGGAGCCGACCGTGGCCTGCACGGCCTGCAGCACCTGGATCTCCGCCTCGGTGGTCGGCCATTCACGACTCGAAGACACGCTCCCACTCCTCCTTGCTCGTCAGGGCGGGAACCGCGGCCTGGTACTCGTTCTTCAACTCGGGGAACCTGCGTGCCAGCTCGCGGCGCAGCCGCACGGCCTCGGACAGCAGAGCCTGTGCCTGCCGAGGGTCGCGCTTACGGTAGACGACGCCGCGCCCGTCCGCGGTGGTCACGGTCACACCGTCCACCTGCGACAGCAGGAACCAGCGGGCGTCGAGGGTCGGCACGTTCAGCTGCGGACGCTCGTGGTGTTCCGGATGCGCCGGCCGCACGTTGTGCACCAGGCCCTTGGCGAGCCGCACCATCTTGCGCACCGCCCCGCGCGGCTCGCCGACCGCCCCGACCTCGGCGCCGGACGGCAACGGCAGCTCGGTCGACGACGGCAGCACCACGGCGTCGGAGAACCGCTTGCGCAGCGCGTGCACCTCCCCGAGAGCGGTGGGCAGGAGTTCGAACAGGCGGTCCGGGCCGGCGAGGAAGTCCTCGATCGCCTTGTTCTGGATCGCCACCGTCGAGTACTCGAGGCACAGCAGGTGCTTGAGCGTGGCCTTGACGGTGTCGAGCACCAGGCCGCGTCCGTCGCCCGGCATGTGCAGGGCCGCCACGACGAGGCGGTTGCGCAGGTGGAAGTACCCCTGCCAGTCGATGGCGTCGTCCTTGTCGCTCCACGCCATGTGCCAGATCGCGACGCCCGGCATGGTGACGGTCGGGTAGCCGGCGGCGCGGGCCCGCAGCCCGTACTCGGCGTCGTCCCACTTGATGAACAGCGGCAGCGGCTGACCGATCTCCTCGGCCACCTGCCGCGGGATCATGCACATCCACCAGCCGTTGTAGTCGACGTCGATGCGCCGGTGCAGCAGCCGCGACTGCTCGCGGTCGCGCAGCGGCTTGGTGGCGAAGTCGTGGTCGTACTCGACGTTCGGCGCGGCCGTCCACATGAAGTCGGCGCGGTTGATCACCTCGCCCATCGTGTGCAGGTGGCTGCGTTCCTGCAGGTTGAGCATCTGGCCGCCGACGAGCATCGGGCTCTTGGCGAACCGGGACAGCGCCAGCGCGCGCAGGACCGAGTCCGGTTCCAGCTCGATGTCGTCGTCCATGAACAGGATGTACGGGCAGTCGGTGGTCTTCAGCGCCTCGTACATGATGCGGCTGTAGCCGCCCGAACCGCCGAGGTTGCCCTGGTCGTGGATGGCGAGCCGGTCGCCGAGCGCGGCCGCCGCCGCGGTGAAACCGGGCTCGTCGCGAACCTTCCGGGTGCCCTGGTCCGGGATGATCACGGCGTCCACGACGTCGAGGACCAGCGGATCGGAGGCGAGGGCGACGAGGGCCTTCACGCAGTCCGTGGGGCGGTTGAAGGTGGGGATGCCCACGGCGACGGACGCCTCGCCGGGTGCCTCGACCGGCGCGTACCAGCCCGCCGAGCGCAGCGTGACGTCCGAGTCGGTGGTGATGTCGAACCAGATCCAGCCACCGTCCTCGAACGGGCCGAGATCGATCTCGAACTCGACCGTCGCGGCGTCGTCCCCGGCGGGGGCGCCGCCGGAGAACTCGCGGCCCTCGACGTGGATGCGGCTCGCGTCGGCCTTCGAGCGGTACACGTCGGCCCGGCCGTGGCCGGTGAGCTCGAGCCGCAGCACCACGGAGGTGAGCGTGCTCCACCGTCGCCAGTAGCTCGCCGGGAAGGCGTTGAAGTAGGTGCACATCGACACTTCGGACTCGGCGCCGATGTTCAGCGACGTCCGGCCGACGGCGTGCGCGCGCCGTGCGTTGGTCGGCGATTCCTCCAGGTAGAGGGTGCGCACGTCGAGCGGTTCACCCGGGCGCGGCAGGATCACCCGCTGCAGCAGTGCCCTGCCGAGCAGCTCGGATTCCGGCGCGACGGGCTCGGCCAGCTGGTGCCGGGCGCTCACGAGGCGTCCCCCGCCAGCGGCGTGCCCGACTCGAAGTACGGGAGGAGGGCGTTGTCGAACATGCTCAGCGCGCTCGCGATGGCCATGTGCATGTCGAGGTACTGGTAGGTGCCGAGCCGGCCGCCGAACAGCACCTTGTTCTCCGCGGCCTCCCGCTTGGCCCGCTCCCGGTAGGCCGAGAGCGTGGCCCGGTCCTCCGGGGTGTTGATCGGGTAGTACGGCTCGTCGTCGTTGCCGGCGAAGCGCGAGTACTCGCGCATGATCACCGTCTTGTCCGTGGGGTAGCCGTCCCGCTCGGGGTGGAAGTGCCGGAACTCGTGGATGCGGGTGTAGGGCACGTCGGCGTCGTTGTAGTTCATCACCGGGGTTCCCTGGAAGTCGCCGGTGGGCAGCACCTCGGTCTCGAAGTCGAGGGTGCGCCAGCCGAGGCGGCCCTCGGCGTAGTCGAAGTAGCGGTCGAGCGGCCCGGTGTAGACGACGGGGGCGCCGGGGCTCGCGGCGCGGATCTCGTCGCGCACCTCGAACCAGTCGGTGTCGAGCCGCACCTCGATCTTCTCGTCCTTCGCCATGTTCTCGAGCCACGCGGTGTAGCCGTCGACGGGCAGGCCCTCGTAGGTGTCGTTGAAGTACCGGTTGTCGAAGGTGTAGCGGACCGGCAGGCGGGTGATGTTGCCGGCGGGCAGTTCCTTCGGGTCGGTCTGCCACTGCTTGGCGGTGTAGTCGCGCACGAACGCCTCGTAGAGCGGCCGGCCGATCAGGGAGATGGCCTTCTCCTCGAGGTTCTGCGCCTCCGCGGTGTCGATCTCGGCGGCCTGCTCCTTGATCAGGGCACGCGCCTCCTCGGGGCTGAAGTACCGGCCGAAGAACTGGGACACCAGCCCGAGACCCATCGGGAACTGGTAGGCCTGGCCCTTGTGCATCGCGAACACGCGGTGCTGGTAGTTCGTGAAATCGGTGAACTGGTTCACGTAGTCCCACACCCGCTTGTTGGAGGTGTGGAACAGGTGGGCGCCGTACTTGTGGATCTCGATGCCCGTCTCGGGCTCGGGCTCCGAGTAGGCGTTGCCGCCGAGGTGGTGGCGGCGCTCGACGACGAGAACGCGTTTGCCGAGTTGCGTGGCGGCACGCTCGGCGATCGTCAGTCCGAAGAACCCGGAGCCGACGACGATCAGGTCGTACTCACGGGTGGCAGGCTGGGGCGAGGGTGCAGCAGTCACGGAAGACCAGGGTAGGCGACCCGCGGGGCCGTGCGCGTTTCCGGTAGCGGGAGCGACCGGAAACGCGCACGGGTCAGGCCAGGTGGGCCCGCAGGGCGGACCGGACGAATTCCGCACCCGCCGGGCCGCCGTAGTTCGCGGCGAAGCGCTCGTCCGCGACGTACATCTCTGCCAGCCCCAGGACGTACTCCCGGTTCGGCTCCTCCCCGTGGCCCGGGGTACCGGGGATGCTGCCGAGCCACGCGACGTGGCGACGGGCCAGGTCCTGCCCCTCCGGGCCGGCCGGATCGAGACCGGCGGCCGCGGCGGCCGTCCAGTCCGCGCCCAGGCGGGCGGCGACGGACTTCCAGTCGTCGCGCTCGGCCTCGCTCATGCCACGCCACCAGCGGTCACTGCTGTCGTAGGCGTCCTGGCCCCAGCGTTCGATCACCTCGTCGCGGTACTGCGTGTGGTCGAATCCGTCGAACACTTCGTTCGCCATCAGTTCCTCTCCTCTCTCGGTTCTGCGGATGGTGGTGCGCACCGACTCGATCTGCCGGGCCAGCCGCCGCTGCTCGTGCTCGAGCAGTTCCAGATGCACGCGCAGCGCCGCGGTGGCGTCGCGATGGCCGTCGAGCACCTCGGCGACGGCCGGCAGTCCCAGGCCGAGGTCGCGCAGCAGCAGGATGCGCTGCAGCCGGACCAGGGCGTCGGCGTCGTAGAACCGCATGCCGCCCGGGCCGGTGCGGCTGGGCTCGAGCACGCCCACGTCGCCGTAGTGCCGCAGGGTGCGGCTGGTGACGCCGGCCGCGCGGGCCAGTTCCTGGATGGACCATTCGCCTTTCATCGCGGGCCTCTCTCGTCGGGTACGCCCAGGATGCGTCTTGACGTCGCGTCAACGTCAAGCCCGTTCGGATCCCGTTCGTCCGGATCGGCGCCTACGGTTTCCCTGGACGCTCCGGCCGGAAGGAGAAACGGTATGACGCTGATCGGCGGACTGCCCGCTCACCCGCTGCTCGTGCACGCGGTCGTCGTGCTGGTGCCCCTGGTGTCGACGGGGCTGATCCTGTGCGCGCTGTGGCCGGCCGCGCGCCGGCACCTCCTGTGGCCGGTCGTGGTGCTGGCGGCCGCGGCGCTGGTGCTGACGCCGCTCACCGCCGAGACCGGCGAGCAGCTCGCCGGCGCCCTGGGCGACACCCCGCTGATCGAGGCCCACAAGGAACTCGGCGAGACCATGACCCTCGTCGTCGCGCTGTTGTTCGCCGCGACGGCGCTGCTCGC
>NZ_PCZU01000182.1:11339-14106 GCF_002887785.1 Rhodococcus sp. ENV425 | reverse complement strand
GGCGCGACGGTGCAGACCGTCCGGGTCGGCGAGTCCGGCGCCGAGGCCGTGTGGACCGGCCGCGTGCCCCCCGCGACGGCCGACTGACGGAGAGATTCGACGCGCGTTCACCGCGGCGCCCGGCGTCGTTGCCGCACCCGTCGCCGCGTCCCGGCTCAATGAGAACGGTGCGCATCGTTCAGCTCGCCAACTTCTACGGCCCCCGGTCGGGCGGCCTGCGCACCGCGCTGCACCAGTGGGGCGGCGGGTACACCGCTCGGGGGCACGACGTCGCGCTGATCGTGCCCGGACCCCGTCGCGGCGAGGAACTGCTCGGCAACGGGGTCCTGCGGATCACCGTGCCGGCACCGGTCGTCCCGTGGACCGGCGGGTACCGGGTGGCCGACCCGCGGCGCGTCGCGGACGTGCTGCGCGGCCTGCGGCCCGACGCGGTGGAGGTGTCGGACCGGCTGACGCTGCGCGGATTCGGCCGGTGGGCGCGCCGGCGCGACGTGCGCAGCGTCGTCGTCTCCCACGAGCGGCTCGACCGCCTCCTCGGCCAGGTGCTGCCGGCGCCGGTCGCCCGGCGGGCCGCCGACCTGGCCAACCGGCGGATGGCCACCGACTACGACACGGTGGTGTGCACGACGGAATTCGCGAGCACGGAGTTCACCCGCATCGGCACGCCGAATCTGGTGCGGGTGCCGCTCGGCGTGGACCTGGACCGCTTCCACCCCGCCCGCCACGACCGCCGCCTGCGCGAGCGGCTCCTACCGGACTCGTCCCGGCTGCTGCTGCACTGCGGCCGGCTGTCCGTCGAGAAGAAGGCGGAGCGCAGCATCGACGCGGCGCGCCTGCTGCACCGGCGCGGGCACGACGTCCACCTGGTCGTCGCCGGCGACGGGCCGCGACGTCACGCCCTGGAGCACAAGGCGAAAGGGCTCCCGGTGACGTTCACCGGATTCATCGGCGACCCCGATCGGCTGGCCGCGCTGTTCGCCACCGCCGACGTCTCGCTGGCCCCGGGACCGCACGAGACGTTCTGCCTGTCGGCGCTCGAATCGCTGGCCGCCGGCACCCCGGTGGTGGCGTCGCGGTCGTCGGCGCTCACCGAGATCCTCACCCCCCAGTGCGGGGTACTGTCCGCCGACCGCGACGCGGCCTTCGCCGACGCGATCGACGAATTGCTGGGCGCCCCCGACCTTTTCCTGCGCCGCTCGGCGCGACGTCGTGCCGAGCAGTTCGGGTGGGCGACGTCGGTGGACAGGATGCTCGCGGTCCTCGGCGACCCCGGGCACCCGGCCGGAACCGCGCGGTAGGCCGGCCGGACGAGATCGCCGCCAGCGCAGCCCCACCCGTCCACACGCCGGCGGCGGCGAGGGCGGTCGCGGAGAACGACGAGGCCGTCGCGGCGATCTGCGGCCCCAGCCCCGCGCCGACGAACAGCGCGCAGGTGTAGAGCGCCGTCCCGGCACCACGGTGCGGGCCCGAACGGTCGAGCACGAGGGCGATCAGAGCGGGGGCGATCACCGCCACGCAGAACGTGATCGCGGCGAAGGCGGCCACCGGCGCGTCCTGCGCCACCGTCGCGCAGGCCGCCGCCACGAGGAGGAAGACGACGATGCGGTGCCCGGTCCGGATCCGGCCGAGCAGACCCGACAGCAGCGGTGCCGCGACGATCGCCGGCAGCGCCGACGCCCGGAAGACCAGCAGCTCGTCGGGATCCCCCACCACGGCGAAGCGTTGGACGCCGGTGTGGAGCGCCACGAAACCGGCCAGCACCGTGGCGGTGACCGCCAGCACGGCGACGGTGCGTGCCGATCCGAGCAGCGCGACGGCCGCCGTCACCGGCTGCGGGCCGGGTCGCGGCGGTGGTTCGTCGTCGACCGCGGCGAGCACCGCCACCGTCGCCACGGCGAACAGGACAGCACCGATCCCGAAGAACCACCGCCATCCGGCGAGCGCGGACACGGCCTGCGCGGCGATCTGCCCGAGGACGACGGACGCGAGGAAGGACCCGGTGAGCACCGACAGTGCCGTCGCCCGGCGAGCCACCGCGATCCGGGTGCCGACGTACGCGAAGGCGGCAGGCGCGAACGCCGCGGCCACCGCGCCCTGCAGCACCCGCGCGGCGATCATCCACGTCGCGTCCCGGGCGGTAGCGACCAGCACGGTGGCCGGGACGAGCGCCCCCAGACCCGTCAGCAGGGTCCGCCGCGGTCCGATGCGGTCGACGACGGCGCCCCAGGCGAGGAACCCCACCGCATAGGCGATGCCGAACGCGGTGTGGGTCACGGTGACCCGCTGCGCGTCGAGGCCCAGGTCGTCGGCGAGGACACCGAACACGGGGATCACGGCGTAGAGCTGGGACAGCACGAGCACCGCGAGGAGTCCGAGCAGTACGACGACCGGGAGGAACGCCGCCACGGCATCCCCCTCGCCGGACGACCGGTCCCGGGGCGAGGCGAGATCCGGCTCCGTCATTCGGGCAGCCCCAGCACGACCTTCCCGAGCACCCCACCCTCGACCGCCTCGTGCGCCGCCGCCACCTCGTGCAGGGGGAACCACACCGTCGGCAACGGGGTGAGCGCGCCGTCCTCGAGTGCCGCCGTGATGCCGCGCACCGCGTCCTCCTGGGCTCGCGGACCGATGGTGTAGACGAGCATGAAATGGGTTCGGAGGTTCCGGGCCATCAACCGCTGCACGGGAATCGGCGGCGGTTCGGGTTCGGGGGCGTACACGACGACGGTGCCGTGGTCGGCGAGCACCTCGAGGTCGAGGTCGAGGT
>NZ_PCZU01000182.1:0-11271 GCF_002887785.1 Rhodococcus sp. ENV425 | reverse complement strand
CTCGGAGCTGCGGTAGTCGACCACCACGGACGCCCCCGCCGCGCGCGCGAGCCGTGCCTTCTCGTCCGTGCTCGCCGTGGCCAGCACCGTGGCACCGGCCCGGCTCGCCAGCTGCACGGCCGCGTTCCCCACCGCGCCGGCCCCGCCCGCCACCAGCACGGTCGCACCGTCGAGCGGACCGTCCGCGAACAGGGCGTGCCATGCGGTCATGAACGGGATGCCGAGCCCGGCGGCGAGCTCGTCCCCGACGTGCTCGGGCAGGTTCACCGCCTGCCGATCGGGGACACACGTCCACTGGGCTGCGGTGCCGTGCCGGCGCCGCCACGCGGCGTTCCACACCCACACCCGGGAACCGATGCGGCCGGGATCGGCACCCGGCCCCACTGCGTCGACCACTCCGACGCCGTCCGAGTGCGGGATCTGCCACTGCAGCGGCGTCCCCCGGCCGTGCAGCCGGGCCCGCCAATCGGACGGGTTGACCCCGGACAGCCGGAGGCGGACCCGCACCTCCCCCGGCCCGGGCTCCGGTCGCGGCATCCGGCGAACGTCGAGCACGTCCCGGGCCGCGCCGAGGCGCTCGTACACCGCCGCGAGCATGTCCGGCACCGTCAGACTCCCGCCCGTGCGGTCTCGATCCGGGTGTCGAGGGCGGCGTACTCGTCGAGCGCCCGGGCAACGGCGACGTCGACCGGCAGCACCGGGGTGAAGCCGAAGAGCTCGGTGATCCGCTCCAACCGGGCCGGCAGGTCGCCGCCCACCACGTGGAACGGAATCGCCAGTTCCGCCATGATCTCCTCGAGCATGCGGTCGGCCCGGGCACGGAAGTGCTCGTTGACCGGACGATGCCCGTCCGCGCTGAGCGGCAGCTCGTTGGGCAGGTGCACGAAGGCGTCGAACGTCGCCTTCACGTGCCGCTTGAACGCCTTGCCCAGTTCGGCGACGACGTCCTCGAAGTAGGCCAGTTCGGGCGTGCGCGGCACGGGTACCCCTTCGCCCAGGCCCACCGACTCGTTCGGATTGATGCCGTAGGTGACCCGAACGGAGCCGTAGATCCACTCCTGCAGCGACGAACCGTCGGAGATGAACCCGTCCCACAGGTTCCGTTCGTGGATCGCCCGATCGACGTGCCGGACGACGATCATCTGCAGCAGCTCCGCGGACGTGCATTCCTCGAGCGTCTTGCCGGGGGCGGCCTCGGGGAGGATCTCCCGCATCGTCTTCGCCCGGGTACGGGGGATGCCCGTGTACTCGGACAACGCGATGGAGGTCAGTGTCTTTCCGGAGGAATAGGTTCCCGAGATTCCCAAGCGCATTGCGCGTGCCTTTCCGTCGCGGTGTTCGCGGTGGTCAGAAGTTGGCCGCGAGCTTCTGTGCGTGCGCCACGTGGCCGGCCAGGTCCTCGTCGGGGGCGCCGGTCAGAACGGTCGGGGCGAACCGGACGACCTCGGTGTCGGTGATGCCGACGAAGCGCAGCCAGTCGTCGAAGAAGGTGGTGGCGAAGTCCGCGCCGAACTCGAGCGGCACGCCCGGCGCGTAGACCCCGCTGGTGTAGACGGCGAGAGCCCGCTTGCCGGTCAGCAGCCCCTCGTATCCGGTGGCGGGGTCGAAGCCGAACGCCCAGCCGGGCTGCGTGACGATGTCGATCCATTGCTTGAGGACGTACGGCACACCCGCGTTCCACATCGGCACGTTGAACACGTACACGTCGGCCGCCGCGAACCGGTCGAACACGGCCCGGGCCGCGTCCCACGCCGCCTTCTGCTCGGCGGTCTGTTCCTGACCGCCGAAGACGGCCATCTTGGCGTCGGCGGCGACCGTGCCGAACTCCGGCAGGTCCGCGGAGAACAGGTCGAGGGTGTCGACCTCGAGGTCGGGCCGGCGATCCGCCAGCGCCTCGACGAAGGCCCGTGCGATGGCGAGGGACTGGCTGTGTTCGCCACGGGCAGAGGCGTTCACATGCAGGAGCTTGGTCATCGGGATCCTCTCGGAAGATGTCGTCGCAGGCCGCGGGTGCCGACGAGCAGGCCGCCACCCGCACACGCAGCTAGGCTGCAGGGGACAGCATCATCCGCGTGCCGCGGCAGCTCAAGACGGCACTTTCGAGTGCCTCGGGCACCTCGAGGTTCCCGGGCTGCGGCGGGGCGCGGGTGCGGGGAACGGTTACGGGGGAATTCGATGACGACGACCGCCGGTGAACGACGCGAGCGGGAGAAGGCCCGGTACAGCATCTACCTGGCCGGATGCCCGGCACGTCAGGTGCTGGAGACCTTGAGCAACAAGTGGGCGACGCTGATCCTGTCGGCCCTGACGGACGGCCCGCGGCGGCACAGCGAACTGCGCCGCACGATCGCCGGCGTGAGCCAGAAGATGCTCACCACCACGCTGCGGACCCTCGAGCGTGACGGTGTCGTGGAGCGGACGGTGACGCCGTCGGTCCCGCCGCGGGTGGACTACCGCCTCACGCCCCTCGGCGAGTCCCTGGTCCCGATCGTCGCCGAGATCAAGGACTGGGCGGAGTCGAACATCGCCGACATCCTGGTGCATCGCGAGGAGTACGACCGCGCGACCCGCAACACCGGGTGACGTGGTCCGCCGCACCGACTCCCTGTGATTTCGAACGCAGTCGACGCCCGCGACGGCGGGCGGCATTGACCTGCCGCACCGTCGTCGATTGGATTCACGCCTGTGAACGCGACGTCGAAGGAAAATCGCAGAACCGAGCTGAGCATCTTCCTCCGTCGGCACCGGGCCCGGCTGTCGCCCTCGGATGTGGGCCTCGTCGCCTCGGGCCGGCGGCGCACGCCCGGTCTTCGCCGTGAGGAGGTCGCCGCGCTCGCGAACGTCGGGCTCTCCTGGTACACCTGGCTCGAGCAGGGCCGGCCCATCAACGTCTCATCCCAGGTGCTCGACGCGATCTCGCGCGCCTTGCGCCTCGACGACGCGGAGCGGATCCACCTGCGGCTGCTCGCGGGTGTGCCCGACCGGTCTCCGAACACGCAGCAGCGCAGCACAGTTCGCGACGATCTACTCCAGCACATCGTCGACGGTTTCCGCGAGCCGGCCTACATCGTCAACCGGCACTGGTGCGTGGACGTGGCCAACATCCCGGCCCGGGACCTGCTCGACGTCCGGGCGGGCACCAATTGCCTGGTCCGGTTCTTCACGGAAGACGGTCGCGCACAGCGGTACTGCGATCCGGAGGCCACGGCGCGCAGTCTCGTCGGCCGGTACCGTCTCCAGGTGGCGCGCTACGTCGACGATCCCGTGTTCGCCGAGACCGCGCGCCGGCTCTGCCGGGAGAGCGAGGCGTTCGCCGCGCTGTGGGACGAACGCTCCGTGTGCGCGGAACCGCCCGAACTCCTCGCCTTCCGCCACGAGGAGTTCGGACGCATCGACTTCCGCACCGTCTCGTTCCCACTCGGGTCCGATCCGAGCCGGGCCCTCGTTCTACAGATTCCCGAATCCGGCTATCGGTCCACCGGTTCGGACACGCCGGTGCGGATCGAACGCGTCGCGGGATAACCGGGCATCCCCTCCCCCACCACGACGCGTTCCCCCGCCAGATCGAGCATCGGCGCATCCGAGACGTGGTCCCCGTACGCGATCGAGCGGCCGAGATCCGTTCCGTGGGCACGGGCATACGCCGCCACGGCGCGCGCCTTGTCCGGGCCCAGCATCGTGGCGCGCACGACGCCGGTGTATCGCCCCGCGGACGACTCCAGGTCGGTGCACAGCACGGCCGCCGCACCGATGTGTTCGGCGATGGGATCCAGGGCCGGCGCGAAGGACCCGGAGACGAGAACGATCGCGAAACCGTCCGAGGTCCGCGCGGCGAGGTCCGCGAGCACAGCTTCGTGGAAGAACCCGCCCTCGGACAGTTGTCGCGCGAACCACCGTCGGCCCGCGGCCGCGACCTCGGCGAGCGAACGACCCTGCCACCACGTGTAGTACGCCCGGTTGGTCACCGCTCGCGGCACCCCGCGCGCCCTCAGCGACCGCAGTCCGGCGAGGTGCGCCCGCGCCTGCCCGCCGACGCCACGCTCGGCGCCGTCGAACAGCAGCAGCGAGAACAGCGTCACCTGCGCGACGAGCGTCTCGTCCACGTCGACGAACGCGCATCGTGCGGTCACGCCGTCGCGACGTCGTCCACCCGCAGGCGGTTGACCAGGTCCGCCACGCCCTGGAACGTGTGCGCCGCCACCATGTCCTCCTCCGCGACGTCGATCGCGTACCGGGCGGACAGGATCGACCCGAGCTCGACGAGCACCAGGGAGTCGCAGCTGAGGTCGTCGAAGGTGGTGTGTTCGTCGATGGGGCCGGAGAATTCGGGAAAGTGCTCGTCGACGACGGCCGCGATGTCACGATACGAGAGAGTCATCCTGCGCTCCTGTGTGAGAGTGGGAAGAGACGAGGTGCGGCCACGTCACCGCGGCCGCGCCCCAGGTGGTTCCACCGCCGAATGCGGTGAGGATCATGCGTTCTCCCGCCCCGATCCGCTGGGCGGCGTCGGCGAGGGCGAGGGGAATCGACGCCGCGCTCGTGTTGCCGACCCGGTCCAGGTGCACGAGGGCGCGTTCCGCGGGCAGCCCGAGCCGGTAGGACACCGATCGGAGGATCCGGAGGTTGGCCTGATGCGCCACGAGGCGATCCACCGCCGCCGGTGTCCAGCCGACCCGGCCCATGACGGAGGCCGCGGACTCCGACATCGCCGCCACGGCCGCCTCGAACACCCGCTTGCCCTGCATCGTGAAGTATCGGTTCCATCCGGTCGAGGCGGATTCGCTGGTTCGTTCCCGGGAGCCGCCCCCGGGCACCATGATCAAGTCCGCCTGTCCCCCGTCGGAACCCAGGTGGGTCGCGAGTACGGCACCGTCCTCGTCGCGGTGTCCGGCCCGCAGCACCATGGCGCCGGCTCCGTCGCCGAAGATCACCGCCGTGTTCCGGTCCCCGGGATCGAGAATCGTGCTGAAGGAGTCGGCTCCGACGACGAGCACCCGCTCGGCACCGCCCGAACGGATCGTCGATTCCGCCAGCATCAGGGCGTAGAGGAAGCCGCTGCACACGGCCGCGACGTCGAATGCCGGGACCGGCCCGAGGCCCAGCCGGCTGGCGACGCTGGGTGCGGTTGCGGGACAGGGATGGTCGGGGGTGGTCGTCGCCAGGATCACCATGTCGACCGCGTGTTCTCCCGCGGACGTCAAGGCTCTCCGGCTCGCGGCCACCGCGAGGTCGCTCGTGGCGGTGCCGGCGGACACGAAGTGCCGGAATCCGATTCCGGTCCGCTGGCGGATCCACTCGTCGCTCGTGTCGAGGCGGTGCTCGAACGCCGTATTGGGGATCGCCTCCCCGGGAACGTATCCGCCGATTCCCGCGATCACGGCGGCGCGCGTTCCCCGGTCGCGGTCGCCCGCTGCGGTGGTCACCGCAGGTCCGATCCGGCGGCGGGCGCCGGCAGTTCGTGCGCGACCGAGCAGCGCACGGCGGTGCCGTTCCGCTCGGAGACGATGTCGCACGCGCGCCACAGCGCGCCGCCCCGGGCGAGGGAGCGGAGCGCCTCCAACGTCACGGTGACGGGCACCTCGGCCTCGGTCTGCACGGCCGGATCGGCGGTGTGCAGAACCGTGCGGCGCATCCACAGCGTGTTGCTCGTGGCGCGGTCGATCCCGTCGAGTTCGTACATCAGGATCTGGCCGAGCTGCAGGGTCTCCACGAATGCGTCGACGAGCGTCACGTGCGGCTCGTACCGCGCGGCCAGTCCGGCGCCGGGTATGCCGTCGCCGGGGCCGGCGACGAGCCTCGACCGGGCGTGCGCGACGGTACCGTCCACGCGGATGTCCTGCGTGCGCATCTCGTGGGTGCGGTACCCGTCGGCGTAGGGTCCGGCCGCGTGGGCGAGCAGACGGTCGGCCACGGCCGGGTCGAGTCGCGACGCGGGCGTCCCCACTCCGGGGTGGACGACCTCCAGCTCGACCGCGAAGCCGGCGACCCGCACCCGCACCGCGTCCACGCACGCACTCCGTCCGGCGTGCTCGGCACGACCGGGCTCCACCTCGGATCGGACGTGTTCGGCTGTCACGTCCAGGTTTCCGAGGTCGTGCTCGACGGGCGCGGCGGCCGCGCGGATCACCACCGACCGCACCCACGCCGCCGCCAGATCGGCCTCGTCGAGACCGTACGCGGCCCCGATCACCGCGCCGGCCGCCCGCGTGGCGACGAGCAGAACGTCGATCGTGCTCAGGTGCGGGCGCTGCGCCGTCGTACCCTTCGTCGACCAGTCCGACGGGCATTCCACGCCGGCATTCGCCCTGATCCCGGTCGCCGGATGGTCGAGGAGGCCGGCGAAGCGGAGGTTCTGCCGGACTCGGCGATAGCCGGCCCCGAAGAACCTGTCCTCGGCCGGACCGAGGTATCGGCTCGGTGAGTCCAGCGTGAAACTGCCCTGTGCCACGGCCGCTGCCATGTGTCTACCCCCAGATCACATCGGTGTCCGAACACGGTGTCCGGCACCATCGTGAACCGGCGTCGCCGCCCCAGCCAGGGTGTGTCGATCCTGGTGTCGGCACCACCACGCTGCGACCGGCCCCGACGCGGTTCGGCTGGCATCCGCGTCACCTTTCGTTGGCGCACAGGCACTTCGGAGGCGCTACGGTTGCGGTCCGTGAGCATCCGACTCGGTTACCAGATCCCGAACTTCACCTATCCCGGACCGGCCACCGGCATCTTCCCCACCGTCGCCGCCCAGGCCCGCGCGGCCGAGAGATCCGGGTTCGACACGGTGTTCGTGATGGACCACTTCTATCCACTGCCCCTGATCGGTTCGCCCGACGAACCGATGCTCGAGGCGTACTCGACGCTCGCGGCGCTCGCGGCGGTGACGACGTCGATCCGGTTGTCGGCGTTGGTCACCGGCAACACGTATCGCAACCCGGCCCTGCTGGCCAAGACGGTCACCACGGTCGATGTGATCAGCGGTGGCCGCGCCGTGCTGGGGCTGGGGGCGGGCTGGTACGAGTTCGAACACCGGGCCTACGGTTTCGAGTTCGGTTCGCTCCGTGAGCGGTTCGAACGCCTGGGGGAATCGCTCGAGATCGTCGTGCCCATGCTGCGGGGCGAACGCCCCTCGGTGGACGGCAGGTGGTACCACACCGAGGACGCCCGGAACGAACCCCGCCTGCGCAACGACCTGCCGGTGCTGATCGGCGGCGGGGGCGAACGACGGACGTTCGCCTTCGCGGCTCGTTGGGCCGACCATCTCAATATCCTGTGCGCCGCACGCGAAATACCGCGCAAGCTGGCGGCCGTCCGGGCGCGATGCGCGGAGCTCGGCCGCGACCCGGCGTCCCTGGACGTCAGTTACCTCGGCTACGTGATGATCGACGAGAACGGCGATCGCGCCCGCGATCTGCACCGGCAGTTCCTGCTCGCCCGGGGAATCGACCTCCGCCGGCTCACGGAGCGCGAATCGGCGGCCGCCACCGATCGGCACTTCGTGGGCACACCGGCGGAGGTGGCCGAGGAGTTCGATCACCGGGTGCTCCGGCACGGCATCGACCGACTGATCGTCAATCTCGTGACGAACGGCCACGAGGAGGGGATCGTCGAACTCACCGGCCGCACCCTCACAGATCTGCTGGCCGGCCGGTGAGCCGGGGAAGAGACGCTACTCGGCGCTGCCGGTGCCCGGCAGCCACTCGCGCATGATGCTCGCGTCGATCACCTGGGCGCCGAGGTCGGGGGTCCAGACGATGATGCCGCCGGTGAAGACGCGGAACTTGCCGCGTTCGTCGGGCAGCATGAGCTCCGGCCCGACCGGGGTGCCCAGGGTGCCGTCGTGCCCGCCGAGCTCGAGGTACTTCTCCTCGATGGGTGAGCCCTGCCCGGTCTCGAAGGGTTCGTCGCCGACCTCGGGGCCGGGTTCGGGCGCGGGGGTGGACGGCGGAACCGTGGCGTCGGCACCCTCCTGGACGGTGAACCAGTCGGAGCGCAGGCCCAGCTTGGCGCGCGCCTCGGCACCGGTGGTCTCGACCGTGCGGTCGGCACCGACGATGCGCACGTGGGTGACGCGGCCGCCGTCGGCGCCGAGGTTGTTGCGGCCTACGATCTCGAAGGCCTGCAGTTCGCCGACGCCGAAGGCCGTGCCGATCTCGCCGGCGGTCATCGTCTGGGCCCACTGCCGGTTGGGGGCGACGGCGTCGCCGAGGTCCTCGACGGACGGGAAGGCGCCGCCGGCGGAGTAACCGCCGGTCGAAGCGGAGAACTCGCTGGCGACGACCTTGCCGTCCTTCATGAGGACGGTGCCGCGGGTCGAGTTCACCGCCTCGTTCGTGCGCGGGTCCTCCTTGGCGGACCCTGCGTACACCTGGCAGTTCTGGCTGTCGCACGTCTGCCACAGCGGCGAGCGGTTCTCCGCCGCGGCGTAGGAGCGGGCGGCGATGGCCTGCGCGCGCAGCGCCTCGGCGCCGCCGGTGTCGGCCCAGCTGGGCAGCGACTCGGCCGGGACGACACTGAGCAGGTAGTCCTCCATCGACAGCCGGTTGACGGTGCGCGGCGCGGAGCCGTCGAGGACGACACCGAGGGAGCCGCGGTAGGGCGCGCTGTTGCCGCAGAGCTTGAGGTGTTCGGCGACGGGCCGGGCCTCGCCCATGTCGACGGGGTCCACCCACGGCAGGTCGGCGCGGCCCTGCCACAGCACCTCGCCGGAACAACCGGCGGTGACGACGACGTCCGCTCCCCCGTCCGCGGTGGGCGTCAGGTGGGCGGCCTCGCCCGGCCCGGTCTGCCGGCCGGCGACGGTCATCCCGGTGTCGGAGTACACGTCGAGGGGCGCGTCGTCCTGCCCGACGAGCCGGACCGCGATCATCGTGTTCTCGGGAAGGGCGCCGAGGGTGGTGCCGCCGTAGTAGTGACCGAGGATCCGGTCGGCGGACCAGCCGTGCTCGGTGGCGTAGCCGTAGGCGCCCCACTGGCCCATACCGCGACCGTGGCCGTGACCGAAGCCCACGAAGGTGAAGGGGGTGTCGGCGGCCACGGCCTGGGCGACGTCGGGTTCGGCGTGCACGTGCAGCACCCCGCCGATTGCGGCGCCGACCAGCAGCGCGGGGGCGAGGCCGATCGCCGCGGCGCGGGCCGTGGCGGGCCGCCAGCCGTTGCGGAGGGGGCGCCCGACGACGAGACGCCGCCGGCGATGGGTCCGGCGGATGGACTTTCGTGGCATGCGCTGCACTCCCTCGTTCTCGCACCGTGTGCCGCCCGGACGCAGGTCCGCGCGTATCGGACATTCGAGACGGATCCTCAAGCTCAGGTTGAGGCTTAAGGTTGTCTGCGACTAGTGTGGCAAGAGTGACTGAATGAAGCAACAACAGCCACGCCAGTAACACCAGAATCACAAGTTGCACACGATTCTCGGCCGTTCCGCACTTCGGGTCGTCCGGATGACGGAGGATTCGGTTCGATTCGAGCCGGCTCCTCGGCCTCGGCCGAGCGCCGCCCGGCCGAGGCCGAGGACCGCCGCGAACACCGACAGGGAGAAGCACCGTGCCGCATCGCCGACCGAAGCCGTCGATCGTCCTGGGTGCCGTCGCCGCCCTGGCCGTCGCCAGCCCATTCGCCGTCTACGGCGTCACGAGCACCACATCGGACGTCCGCTCCACCAACGAGTCCGTCCCCATCGTCGTACCGCCCGAGATCGCCGAGGTCGTCCTCGCCTCGGTGCCCGATATCGTGATCCCGATCCACGAACTCACCGGCCTGAACCTGCCGGACCTGAGCCTGAAGGAACTCGCCGCGGGCCTGCCGGAGATCACCGCGCCCGCCCCGTCGACCACCCCGGCGCCCGCACCCGCAGCCGCCGACGTCGTCGATCGCATCGGCGCCACCGTCAAGCAGCTCACCCGCGACGCCCCGTTCAGCATGATCGCGCTGGCCGCGAAGGACGTCGCCGACACCGACGCACGCATCCGGGCCCAGCGCGACGACGGCAGCTGGGGACCGTGGACGGCCACCGAACCGATCGACACGAGCCGCTCCGACCGGACCCCCGACGAGCGGGCCGGCACCGAACCGATCTACGTCGGTGCCACCAAGGCCGTGCAGGTGCTGCTCACTCCGCGCCCGGCGCCCGAACCGACGCTCGCCGGCGCCGAGATTCCCGCCCCGGCCGCGCCGCCGGACGCACCCGCCCCTGCACCGGCGCCCGCTCCGGCCCAGCCGGAGCTGGGCTATGCGCCGGCGTCGTCGTCACGGCCGTTGCACGCCCAGGAACCCGCGCGGGCCGCCGCCGACGACGTCAGCGCCGTGCTCATCAACCCGGGGTCGAGCAGCGCCGACGCCGCGCTCGAGGACATCGCCGGTCCGGTCGGAGGGTCCGGACCGAAGGTGATCACCCGAGCCCAGTGGGGCGCCGACGAGTCCATCCGCTGCCAGGACGCCACCTACGACGACGAGCTCGGCGGCGCCACCGTGCACCACACCGCCGGCAGCAACGACTACTCCAAGGCCGAATCGGCGGAGATCGTGCGGGCCATCTACGCCTACCACGCCCAGACCCTGGGCTGGTGCGACGTCGGCTACAACGTGCTCGTCGACCGCTACGGCCAGATCTTCGAGGGCCGCGCCGGCGGCCTGGACAAGCCCGTGCAGGGCGCGCACGCCGGCGGCTTTAACGAAAACACCGTCGGCATCGCGATGATGGGCGACTTCTCCAACGTCGAACCGCCGAAGGCCACGGTCGACGCGGTGGGCCGCTTCCTCGGCTGGCGGCTCGCCAAGGCCGGTCTCGACCCCAAGGGCGAGACCACCATGTACTCGGAGGGCACGTCGTTCACCCCGTACCCGCAGGGCGCGGCCGTGGACCTGCCGATCATCTTCGCGCACCGCGACGTCGGCAACACCAGCTGCCCCGGCGACTCCGGTTACGCGAAGATGGACGAGATCCGTGACATCGCCGCGGCGACCGCGGCCGGACAGAGCACCACGCCCAGCACCCCGAGCGACGACTCGTCCGACCTCGTCACCGACAGTCCGCGCGCGCAGCTGCCCGACGTCGACGCGGGGGCCCCGGCCACCGGATCGGCGGACCGCCTGCCCGACACCGGCTCGGCCGAGAAGGTCGCGGACCTGGTCGGAGAGCTGATCCGGCTCACCGACAACTCGCCGCTGGCGCAGAAGTGGATCGCCGAGGGCGGCGAGACCGGCCGTCTGGGGACCGCCGTGTCCGGGATCCTGCCCGCCAAGGCGGGCTACGAGCGCGCCGAGTTCGTCAACGGCGCCATC
>NZ_PCZU01000181.1:14340-18653 GCF_002887785.1 Rhodococcus sp. ENV425 | reverse complement strand
GAATCCGATCAGGACCTGCGCCCGCGCGGCGTCCGCGGGCAGCGGCGCCACCACGTCGTGCCAGCGCAGGTGCTCGGGACCGGGGCCGTCGTCGCGGCCTGTCCACGGCGCCGGCGGCACGTCGACCGGAATCCTCACATCCGCAGTCCTTCCTGCCAGACCTCCCGGACCAGCTGCACTCCCGGCCGGTACGCCAGGTGCAGGTACGACGGCGCGTCCAACGCGATCAGATCTGCCCGTGCGCCCTCCCGGACGACGCCGACGTCGTCCCGGCGCAACGCCGCGGCGCCCCCGGCGGTCGCCGCGTGGACCGCCTCCTCCGGGCTCATGTGCATCTCGCGCACCGCCAGCGCGATGCAGAACGGCATGCTCGTGGTGTAAGAGGTGCCGGGGTTGCAGTCGGTGGCCAGCGCGACGGTGACATCCGCGTCCAGCAGTGCCCGCGCGTCCGGATACCGGTTGCGCGTGCAGAAGTCGGCGCCCGGCAGCAGCGTCGCCACCGTGCCCGAGCCGGCGAGCGCCGCCACGTCCGCCGCCGTCGTGTAGGTGACGTGGTCCACCGATGCCGCACCGACCTCCACCGCCAGCTGCACGCCCGGCCCGGGACCGAGCTGATTGCCGTGCACCCGCGGGGTGAGGCCGTGCGCCATCCCTGCCTGCAGCACGGCCCGGCACTGGTCGGCGTCGAACGCGCCCCGCTCGCAGAACACGTCGATCCACTTCGCGTGCGGCGCGCACACGGGGACCATCTCCTCGCACACCAGCCGGACGTAGTCGTCGGGGCGGTCGGCGAACTCCGGCGGCACGGCGTGCGCGGCGAGCAGCGTCGTCTCCGGCGTGAACACCTCGGCCACCCGCAGGCAACGCAGCTCGTCGGCGACGGACTGGCCGTACCCGGACTTGCACTCGACCGTGGTCGTCCCGGACTGCCACCCCTCGGCGACGAGCCGCGACACCGTCGCCCCCAGCGCGCGATCGGTCGCCGCGCGGGTCGCCGCGATCGTCGTGGCGATGCCGCCGGCGGTGTAGGGGGCACCGGCCATGCGGGCGGCGAATTCCTCGGCGCGCTCCCCGGCGAACACGAGATGCGTATGACTGTCGACGAATCCGGGCAGCACGGCGCGGCCCTGCAGGTCGTGCCGGTCTGCGGCGGCCCCCTCGGGGACCCGGTCGCGCGGCCCCACCCACCGGATCAGACCCTCGCCGACGACCACCGCGGCGTCCACGAGCACCCCCAGCGGGCCCCGGTCGAGTTCCGGGTCGTTCGTGACGAGGCAGCCGATGTTGTCGAGCAGTGTCCAGTTCCGCCCGGGCGACACGGCGTCAGCCCTCCCGCATCGGGATGCGCAGTCCGCGGCGCGCGGCGACCTCGGCGGCACGGGGGTAGCCGGCGTCGACGTGCCGGAGGACGCCGGTGCCGGGGTCGTTCGTCAGCACCCGCTCGAGCTTGCGCGCGGCGAGGTCGGTGCCGTCGGCGATGCACACCTGCCCGGCGTGTAGCGACCGGCCGATGCCGACCCCGCCACCGTGGTGGATCGACACCCACGACGCGCCGGACGCCGTGTTGACCAGGGCGTTGAGCAGCGGCCAGTCGGCGATCGCGTCCGAACCGTCGGCCATCGCCTCGGTCTCGCGGTACGGCGAGGCCACCGACCCGGCGTCGAGGTGGTCGCGGCCGATGGCGATCGGAGCGGCGACCTCTCCGGCGGCGACCATCTCGTTGAACCTCAGCCCGGCCCGGTCCCGTTCGCCGTAGCCGAGCCAGCAGATGCGGGCCGGCAGCCCCTGGAACGGCACCGCGCGCCCGGCCAGGGTGAGCCATCGGGCGAGATGCTCGTTCTCGGGGAACAGTTCGAGGACGGCACGGTCGGTGGCCGCGATGTCCGCGGGATCTCCCGACAGCGCGACCCAGCGGAACGGCCCGCGGCCCTCCTCGAACAGCGGACGGATGTAGGCGGGTACGAAGCCGGGGAACGCGAACGCCCGGTCGAAGCCGCCCTTGCGGGCCTCGTCGCGGATGGAGTTGCCGTAGTCGAACACCTCGGCGCCGCGATCGAGGAACCCGACCATGGCCTTCACGTGCCGGGCCATCGACCGGCGGGCCTGCTCGGTGAACCACACGGGGTCCTTCGCCGCGAGGGTGTGCCACTCCTCGACCGTCACCCCGAGCGGCAGGTAGGACAGCGGGTCGTGGGCGGAGGTCTGGTCGGTGACGATGTCGATGGGGGCCTGCAGCGCGAGCAGCGCCGGCACGACGTCGGCGGCGTTGCCGACCACCCCGATCGAGCGGGGCTCGCGCGCATCCCGTGCCGCGAGCGCCGAGGCCAGCGCCGCCTCGACGCTGTCGGCCTTGGCGTCGAGGAAACCCTGCGCGAGCCGGCGGTCGACCCGGGCCTCGTCGACCTCGACGCAGATCGCGACGCCCTCGTTCATCGTGATCGCCAGGGGCTGCGCCCCGCCCATGCCGCCGAGGCCCGCGGTCAGGGTGACGGTGCCGGCGAGGCTGCCGCCGAACCGCTTGCGGGCGACGGCCCCGAACGTCTCGTAGGTGCCCTGCAGGATGCCCTGCGAGCCGATGTAGATCCAGGATCCGGCGGTCATCTGCCCGTACATCGTCAGCCCCAGCGCCTCCAGGCGGCGGAACTCCTCCCAGTTCGCCCAGTCGCCGACCAGATTCGAGTTGGCCAGCAGCACGCGCGGTGCCCACTCGTGGGTGCGCAGCACCCCGACGGGCTTGCCGGACTGCACGAGCAGCGTCTCGTCGCCGCCGAGGGTCTCGAGGGTCCGCACGATCGCGTCGAATGCGGCCCAGTTGCGGGCCGCCCGGCCGGTGCCGCCGTAGACCACCAGGTCGTCCGGCCGTTCGGCGACGTCGGGATCGAGGTTGTTCATCAGCAGGCGCAGCGCGCCCTCCTGTTGCCAGCCCCGGCACCGCAGCCCGGGACCGCGCGGGGCGCGCACGGGCCGCGGGCCCGGGAGGGCGGAGGGGGTCGTTCCGGTGGCCATGGGGCCTCCTCTCGAAACCGGCGAGGCGCGCCGGCGCCGCGACTCCATCCCATGACACTGCGGCGGACCGCCCCGCGACAACCGGTCCGGGCGGATGTGTCGGATCCGAGACCGAGCGGCCGGCCGCGGCCCGCCCGGCGGCCCCTTGGAACAGCGGGGCGGCGCGGTCGTACGATTTCGTCGAACGTTCTGCTGTCGAAGGGAACCATCCATGACCACGGGTATCGAACAGCTCGAGTTTCAGGCGGAGACGCGTCAGCTGCTGGATCTGCTGATCCATTCGGTGTATTCGAACAAGGACACCTTCCTCCGGGAACTCGTCTCCAACTCGTCGGACGCGCTGGACAAGCTCAAGCTCGAGGCGTTCCGCAACAAGGACCTGCAGGTCGACACGTCGGATCTGCACATCGAGATCGAGGTCGACAAGGAGCAGCGCACCCTCACCGTCCGCGACAACGGCATCGGCATGTCCCGGGACGAGGTGGTCGACCTGATCGGCACCCTCGCGAAGTCGGGTACCGCGGAACTGCGGCGCAAGCTGCGCGAGGCGCAGGAGTCGGCCGCGCCGGAGGAACTCATCGGCCAGTTCGGGGTCGGCTTCTACTCGACCTTCATGGTGGCCGACAAGGTGACCCTGCTGACCCGCAAGGCCGGCGAGCACGACGGCACCCGGTGGGAGTCGAGCGGCGAGTCGACCTACACGATCGAGACGGTCGAGGGCGCACCCCAGGGCACGTCGGTGACGCTGCACCTCAAGCCGGAGGACACCGAGGATCACCTGTTCGACTACACGGCCGAGTGGAAGATCAAGGAGATCGTCAAGCGCTACTCGGATTTCATCGCCTGGCCGATCCGGATGCAGGTCGAACGCACCAAGCCCGCCGAGGGGGAGGGGTCCGTCGCCGAAGTGGTCCGCGAGACGGAGACCCTGAACTCGATGAAGGCGCTGTGGGCGCGCTCGAAGGACGACGTCTCCGCGGAGGAGTACAGCGAGTTCTACAAGCACGTCAGCCACGCGTGGGACGAGCCGCTCGAGGTCGTCCCGATGAAGGCCGAGGGCACATTCGAATACCAGGCGCTGCTGTTCATCCCGTCGCAGGCGCCGTTCGACCTGTTCATGCGCGAGCGCAAGACCGGGATCCACCTCTACGTCAAGCGCGTGTTCATCATGGACGACTGCGAGGAGCTGATCCCGGAGTACCTGCGGTTCGTCAAGGGCGTGGTCGACGCCCAGGACCTGTCGCTCAACGTCTCGCGCGAGATCCTGCAGCAGGACAGGCAGATCCGCGCGATCCGCCGGCGGCTCA
>NZ_PCZU01000181.1:7055-14286 GCF_002887785.1 Rhodococcus sp. ENV425 | reverse complement strand
CTGGTCGCAGTTCGGCCGGGTCCTCAAGGAGGGTCTGCTCTCGGATTTCGACAACCGCGACACCCTGCTCGCCGTGTCCTCCTTCGAGTCCACGCACAGCGAGGACTCGACGACGACGCTCGCCGAGTACGTCTCGCGGATGAAGGAAGGCCAGGACGAGATCTTCTACATGACCGGCGAGTCCCGGCAGCAGATCGAGAGCTCCCCGCACATGGAGGCCTTCCGCGCCAAGGGCTTCGAGGTGCTGCTGCTCACCGACCCGGTCGACGAGATGTGGGTGGGGTCCGTGCCCGAGTTCGAGGGCAAGCCGTTCCAGTCGATCGCCAAGGGCGAGGTGGATCTCGGTACCGAGGACGAGAAGAAGGCCGCCGAGGCCGAGCGTGAGGAGCGGGAGAAGGAGTACGCCGACCTGCTGTCGTGGCTCGGCGAGACGCTCGACGAGCACGTGAAGCAGGTGCGGCTGTCGTCGCGGCTGACCACGTCGCCCGCGTGCCTCGTCGGCGACACGTTCGCGATGTCGCCCGCCCTCGAACGGATGTACCGGGCGTCGGGCCAGCCCGTCCCGCACACCAAGCGCATCCTCGAGCTCAACCCGGACCACCCGTTGGTCACGGCGCTGCGCGACGCGCACGCCCGGCACGCCGACGACCCGACGCTCGGCGAGACCGCCGAGTTGCTGTACGGCACCGCGCTGCTCGCCGAGGGCGGCGAACTCGAGGACCCGGCGGCGTTCGCCCGTCTGCTCGCCGATCGCCTCGCGCGCACGCTGTAACCGCTCACCCCTTCCGGCCGAATGTCACATTGCGTCGATTCGATCGACGTGGTGTGACATTCGGTCCGTGCGTGGTGGGGGTGCGGCGACCCGATAGGCTCACACCATGGCCGGCGTGGACGGGGTGTTGTTCGATATCGAGGGCGTGATCGTGACGTCGTGGGAACCCGTGCCGGGCGCCGCCGAGGTGCTTGCCGGGCTCCGCGAGCGTGGGGTGCATCGGGCCTTCCTGACCAACACCACGTCGCGGACCTGCGCGCAGATCGCCGAGAGCCTCACCGGGCTGGGCATGCCGGTCGAGCCCGCCGAGATCGTGACGGCCGCGTCCCTCACCGCCGAGTACCTGCGCCAGACCTACCCGGACCGGCGCTGCTGGGTGCTCAACCACGGCGACGTGGAGGCGGACCTCGAGGGCATCGTGCCCGACGAGGACGATCCCGAGGTGGTCGTGCTCGGCGGGGCCGGGCCGGAGTTCAGCCACCGCGCCCTCAGCCGCGTCGCCGAGCTCATGCTCGACGGGGTGCCGGTGGTCGCGATGCACCGCGGCTCCACGTGGCAGTCCGCGGACGGCCTGCGCATCGACACCGGCGTGTACCTGCCCGGTCTCGAGGAACTCACCGGGCAGACCGTCGTCGCGGTCGGCAAGCCGTCGATGCGGGGCTTCCTCGCCGCGGCCGAGCTGATGGGCACCGAACCGGACCGGATGGCCGTGGTGGGCGACGATCTCCACGCGGAGGTCATCCCCGGCCAGCGCCTCGGCATGACGGGAATCCTGGTGCGCACCGGCAAGTTTCGGCAGTCGGTGCTCGACCTCGCGGTCGAGCGTCCCGATCGGGTGATCGATTCGGTCGCCGCCCTGCCGGAGCTCCTCGACACGCTGTGACGCCGTCTCGCCCCGGGCGGGTGTGACCGGTACCCTCGCCGCCGGGGGAGTCGCCCCCGTCCGGGCATCCGAGCCCAGCGAGTCCCGGCCCAGCGCAGAGGAGACCTTGTTGTCCATCCGATCCATCCGTGCCGTCGTAGTCCCCCGCCGCCTCCTCCGGGCCGGTGTCGTCGCCGCTCTCGGCGTCGCGTCGGCCGCCCTGCTCGGCGTGGGTACCGCGACGGCGGCGCCGGTGACGTGCGTGTCGCCGCCGTCGGCCAACGAGATCCTGGTCTCCGACGCCGCCAGCTGCGGCGCGACGGCCGCCGAGGGCGGCACGGCCCACTCCTTCGCCTCCGAGAGCGGCACCGCGGTGTCGGCGGCGCAGACGGCCGGCGCGGCCGAGGCCCACGCGACGGGGTTCGGGACCGCCCTGAGCGGCGCCCAGAACGGTGGCCGCTCCTACGCGTACGCCCTCGGCGGCGGACTGAGCCATTCCTCGGCGCAGGGCCCGGTGACGACGGTGTCGGTCGCGGGCTGGGGGTCGGGGGCGACGGCCGATCCGACCGGGGTGACCTGCGTCGGCCCGCAGTCGTTCGCCGTCAACACGGCCACCGGTCAGTGGTGCGCCGTCGGCGTCGGTTCCACGCGTCGCTGAGAACACACCGCAGCGGTCTTGCGCGACGGGGGTGGCGGGTGCTCCAGACCTTGCACTCGCCACCCTCGAGTGCTAAGAATGCTCTTGGCACTCGCAACACGTGAGTGCCAGGTCGGGACGGTGAGGCCGGGAATATCGACACCCCTGGTCGTCCGTCGCGGGCACTGCTTCCGGCCGAAGGCGTACATGGGGCGACCCGACGAGCGGTCGCCCTGCGTGTCACCCCCATATCCGGAGGATCACTTCGCAATGGCCAAGATCATCGCGTTCGACGAAGAGGCCCGTCGCGGCCTCGAGCGGGGCCTGAACAGCCTCGCCGACGCTGTCAAGGTGACGTTGGGGCCCAAGGGTCGCAACGTCGTGCTCGAGAAGAAGTGGGGCGCCCCCACGATCACCAACGATGGTGTGTCCATCGCCAAGGAGATCGAGCTCGAGGACCCGTACGAGAAGATCGGCGCCGAGCTGGTCAAGGAAGTTGCCAAGAAGACGGACGACGTCGCGGGTGACGGCACCACCACCGCCACCGTGCTCGCCCAGGCGCTGGTGCGCGAGGGTCTGCGCAACGTCGCCGCCGGTGCGAACCCCCTCGGCCTCAAGCGCGGCATCGAGAAGGCCGTCGAGGCCGTCACTGCCAAGCTGCTCGACACCGCCAAGGAGGTCGAGACCAAGGAGCAGATCGGCGCCACCGCCGGCATCTCCGCGGGCGACCCCGCGATCGGTGAGCTGATCGCCGAGGCCATCGACAAGGTGGGCAAGGAAGGCGTCATCACCGTCGAGGAGTCCAACACCTTCGGCCTGCAGCTCGAGCTGACCGAGGGCATGCGCTTCGACAAGGGCTACATCTCGCTGTACTTCGCCACCGACGCCGAGCGTCAGGAGGCCGTGCTCGAGGACGCCTACATCCTGCTCGTGTCGGGCAAGATCTCGACCGTCAAGGACCTGCTGCCGCTGCTGGAGAAGGTCATCCAGTCCGGCAAGCCGCTGGCGATCATCGCCGAGGACGTCGAGGGTGAGGCGCTGTCCACCCTGGTCGTCAACAAGATCCGTGGCACCTTCAAGTCGGTCGCCATCAAGGCCCCCGGCTTCGGTGACCGCCGCAAGGCCCAGCTCGCCGATATCGCCATCCTCACCGGTGGCGAGGTCATCAGCGAAGAGGTCGGTCTCTCCCTCGAGACCGCCGGTCTCGAGCTGCTCGGCCGTGCGCGCAAGGTCGTCGTCACCAAGGACGAGACCACCATCGTCGACGGTGCCGGCGACGCCGACGCCATCGCCGGTCGCGTGAACCAGATCCGCGCCGAGATCGAGGCGTCGGACTCGGACTACGACCGCGAGAAGCTGCAGGAGCGTCTGGCCAAGCTGGCCGGCGGCGTTGCGGTCATCAAGGCCGGTGCCGCCACCGAGGTCGAGCTCAAGGAGCGGAAGCACCGCATCGAGGATGCCGTCCGCAACGCCAAGGCTGCGGTCGAGGAGGGCATCGTCGCCGGTGGTGGCGTCGCGCTGCTGCAGGCCGCGCCGGTTCTGGACGACCTGAAGCTCGAGGGTGACGAGGCCACCGGTGCCAACATCGTCAAGGTTGCCCTCGAGGCCCCGCTGAAGCAGATCGCCTTCAACGCCGGCCTCGAGCCCGGCGTCGTCGCCGAGAAGGTCCGCAACCTGCCCGCCGGCCACGGCCTCAACGCTGCCACCGGCGAGTACGAGGACCTGCTGGCTGCCGGCATCAACGACCCGGTCAAGGTCACCCGCTCGGCGCTGCAGAACGCGGCGTCCATCGCGGCCCTGTTCCTGACCACCGAGGCTGTCGTCGCCGACAAGCCGGAGAAGGCCGCCGCTCCCGCCGGCGACCCGACCGGCGGCATGGGTGGCATGGACTTCTGATCCACGCCCGACCGTCTTCGAGGCCCGGTTCCACTTCGGTGGGGCCGGGCCTCGTGGCGTCGAGGGCTCGGCCCGGGCCGAGCGGCGGGGAGCGCAGGCCCCGGCGTGCGCGAAGTTCCGACGGGTGCAGGAATGCCTGCCGCCGCCGGGAAATCGGGGAAATGTTCCGCCGCGCCGAGTGCTGAAGTGCAGTTCGGGGCGGCCGCGCGGCGCTTCCCGGGCGGCCGGGGACGCAATTCTTTTCGTTAAACATTCCGTTTTTCCGCACTCACAATGCGGAAATCTTCGCGTTCCGGAATTTTCCGCTCTGCACCTGCATAAATGCCGCGGAAATGCATCGAGAACAAGGCCGCATTTCCGGGGTGTGAATTGTCTCACGCCCTGAATTCGCCGGCTCGCAGCGCACAATTCGCGGGGCCCGTGCCACACTCGGAATTGTGATCGGGAACGATCCGGTCGCGTGCAGAAGCGGCGGGCCGGAAATTCCGGCCGGTCGAGAAACACGAGACAAAGGAGTCGGACAATGCTCGGATCCGTTCAGGACATTCTCAACCTCCTGCTGGAGACCTTCGGTGACTTCGCCGACATCCTCGGCACGGGCAGCGCGGAGGCCGGTGAGACCACCCAGCAGGCCGTGAGCTGATCGTCGGCCCGAGAGGGAGTCGGAGGGTTTCCCTTCTCGAGCTGCCTCGATCCACAGCACTCGGCCGCAGCGGCACACGTCGTCGCTGCGGCCGAGTGCCGTCCGGGGTTTCCGGTGTGACCGGCCCGTTCCCATCGAGGGGTGATTTTTCCGATTTCTGCGTTCTCGACTCGTGACATGTTGTAACAATGGCGTCGCGGTCGCAGTTCCAGGCCGCGCATCCGTGACACCGACGAAATCAAGGAGGAGTCGCCATGGGGTCTCTCGCGGACATCATCGGCTGGGTACTCGAGAATTTCGATCTGCTGGAGGTTCTGGACTCGCTGAGCGCCGGCGACGACTAGCAGCCACCCACCACCTGGACGGAGAAGATCATGATCGGCAGCCTGCTCGACCTCATCACGCCCATCCTCGAACTGATCGCCGAACTCGGCTCCGGCAGCACGGACTAGTCCCGGGCCCGAGACCGCAGTCGAATCGCAGCCGCAGCCGCAGGATCTCCTGCCGCTGTGGCTGCGGTCGTGAGGTGTCCGGCCGGTTCACACCGCCACGGCCGCGGCGACCGCACGCTTCGCCAGCCGCGCCGCGATCGCGGCACACACCAGCAGCTGGATCTGGTGGAACAACATGAGCGGCAGGACGATCAGCCCGATCGGCTGGCCCGGGAACAGCACCGTCGCCATCGGCAGGCCCGTGGCGAGCGACTTCGTCGAGCCGCAGAACAGGATCGTCGCGCGGTCCTCGTAGGAGAAGCCCAGGCGCGGTGCGCCGAACCACGTGATCGCCAGGACCAGCGCGAGCAGCACGAGGCACACGCCCACGAGGGCGAGCAGCCGCGCGGGCGACAGGCTCGACCAGATGCCCTCGTTCATGCCGCGGCTGAACGCGACGTACACGACGAGCAGGATCGAACCGCGGTCGACGATCTTCAGCGGCCTGCCGTGGGCCTTGACCCACCCGCCGATCCAGCGGCGCACGAGCTGGCCCGCGAGGAACGGAACCAGCAGCATGAGCACGATGTCGAGCACCGCAGAGGCGCTGAACGTCACGCCCTGCGTGGTCATCGTCAGCGCGACGAGCAGCGGCGTGACGAAGATGCCGAGCAGGCTCGACGCGCTGGCGGAGACGACCGCCCCCGGGATGTTGCCCCGGGCCACCGAGACCAGCGCGATCGACGACTGCACCGTCGAGGGCAGCAGGCACAGGTAGAGGACGCCGAGATACAACGGCTCGGTCAGGACCGCCGGCACGAGGACCTTCGTCGCCAGACCGAGCAGCGGGAACACCGCGAACGTGGTGGCGAGGATCGTCAGGTGCAGGCGCCAGTGCTTGAGGCCTTCGAGGGCCTCGTGCGTGGACAGGCGAGCTCCGTAGAGAAAGAACAGCAGGCCGATGGCGATCTTCGAGGCCCACGTGACGGCGGTCAGGGCCGTGCCCTCGGCCGGCAGCAGCGCCGCGATCGCGACGGTGGCGAGGATGCCGACGAGGAAGGGGTCGAGGCGTCCGAGCACGGGGATCCTGGAGAACATGAGTCGACGCTAGGCCACCGCACGCCCATCCAGGAAACCGATCACCGCGATTACTGTCATCACGAATCGTGATTGAATACCGTGGTGTTCGATCCCGTCCACCTGCGCAGCTTCCTGGCCGTGGAACGCGCCCGCAGCTTCACGCTCGCCGCGCGACGGCTCGGCCTGCGCCAGTCCACGGTCAGTCAGCACGTCGGCAAGCTCGAGCAGGCCGCCGGACGCCGGCTGTTCCTGCGGGACACGCACGCGGTCGATCTCACCGCCGACGGCGCAGCCATGCTGGGCTTCGCCCGGGACATCCTCGATCGGCACGACGCGGCCCGGCGGTACTTCTCGGAGTCGCCGATCAGCGGGCGGCTGCGCTTCGGGGCCTCGGAGGACCTGGTGCTGCACGAACTGCCCGCCATCCTCGCGGAGTTCCGGCGCAGTCATCCGCGGGTGGATTTCGAGCTCACCGTCGCGCTGAGCGAGGACCTGCATCGGCGCCTCGACGACGGGGACCTCGACCTGGTCTTCGGCAAGCGCCGGCCGGGGGAACGACACGGGGAGCTGATCTTCCGGGACCGGCTGGTGTTCCACGCCGCACCGGACTTCGTGGTCGAGCCCGACGGGCCGATCCCGCTGGTGACGTATCCGCCGCCGGCGCTGACCCGCGAGATCGCCCTCGACACGCTCCGGCGCGCCGGACTCGGAGCGCGCATCACCTGCACCACCGACAGCCTCAACGGCCTGCGCGCAGCCGTCCTCGCCGGGCTCGGCGTCGTGCTCCACGCTGCCCGGCTGCCGCCGGCGGGGCTCGTTCCCGTGCGCGCGGGACGACTGCCCGACGCGGGGGAGGTCGAGTTCGTGCTGCTGTCGCGGCGTTCGGTCCTCAACGAACCCGAGCGGGCAC
>NZ_PCZU01000181.1:1467-6995 GCF_002887785.1 Rhodococcus sp. ENV425 | reverse complement strand
GGGGGGAGAGCGGTGAACTCGTCCCTCTCACTCGGGCAGCAGCATCCACAGCGCCAGGTAGACCAGCGCCGCACCGCCTCCGGTGACGAACGCGGCGACCACCACACCGGCGCGGACGAGGTTGACGTCGATGCCGAAGTATTCGGCGAGACCGCCGCACACGCCACCGAGCATGCGCTGCGAGCGGGAACGGGCGAAGGGACGGGGACCGGGGGTGCTGTTCTCGAATGTCATGCGACAAGCGTGCCGCCGCGGGCCTGCCGGCCACATCGGGTGACGCCCCGATTCCTACCCTGATCTTTCGTCTCGGGGTTCGTCCTCAGCGGCGCTTGGCGAGCGTCTTCTTGAAGATCACCAGGGGCAGCAGCATCCGGGCGATCAGTGCGACGGCCCACACGATCACCGTCGCGAGGATCCAGGTCGCCGCGCCCCGGATCTGCAGGCCGTCGCTGACGAGCGAGGTGACGATCAGCGCCACCAGCGTCGAGATGAGCGCGCTGCTGCCCAGGAGCGCAGGGGTCTTGGTCACCGCCAGCTGACGCAGCAGGGGGTCGACGAGCATCGCGGCCACGGTGAACAGGACGACGGCGATGACGAAGGCGACGCCGTCGAGCGTCATGCCGGGCAGGACCCAGGCACCGACGAGCAGCGCCAGAGCGTTGGCGAGCAGTGCGACGACCGCGGACGCGAGCAGACGGACCATGCCAGGAGACTAGCCCCCACCGGCCGGGAGGGTGAACCGACAAGCCGACGAGGCGGGCCGGAATCCCGGCCCGCCTCGAGGCGCCGGATCGTCGGCGCGGCGCGAGAACTCGTCAGATGCAGACCACCGCCAGGCCCACGCCCCGCCAGACCTGCGTCTCGACGCGCTCGAACTCGTCCTTGTCGTGGTTGTACCGCATGTCGATCTCGGTGCGGTAGCCCCTGTCGCGCTGTTCGGTGACGTGGCAGTCGCCGGACGCCGTGCCGGCGCGGTTGACCACGCCGTACGGCACGCCCTGCGCCTCGAGCGCGGCCCGGGCGCTGTGTTCGCTCATGCCGACCACGTTCGGAGCCGGCTGGGCCGCCGCCGCGGTTCCGGTGCCCAGCAGCACCGACGCGGCCGCCGCGCACACGGCCGCGGTGACGGAGGTGTGCAGCAAAACCCTTCCACGGCAGGATCTTTCGGGAACGGAGTGGGAAATGCTCGTGGTGGATGTCATGCCTTTCAGCGTGCCGACCGGCGGGCCGGCTCCACATCGGGTGACGCCCCGATCCCTACCCTGATCTTTCGTCTCGGGGTTCGCGCGCCGTGTGCTCCGTAGGATCTGTGCATGGCCGGACCGACGCGTGTGGCGCTCGCCCTGGGCAGCGGGGGTGCCCGCGGCTACGCCCACATCGGCGTGATCGAGGTGCTCGAGGAACGCGGCTTCGACATCACCGGGGTGGCGGGCTCGTCCATGGGCGCGCTCGTCGGCGGGCTGTACGCGGCGGGCAAGCTCGACGACTACACCCGCTGGGCGACGTCGTTGACCCAGCTCGACGTGCTGCGCCTGCTCGACGTGTCGCTGTCCGCGCCGGGCGCCATCCACGCCGAGAAGATCCTCGACAAGGTGCGCGAGATCCTCGGCGACACCCCCATCGAGGGGCTGCGGATCCCGTATACGGCGGTCGCGACGGACCTGGCCGCCGGCCGGTCCGTGTGGTTCCAGCGCGGCCCCGTCGACGTGGCGATCCGCGCCTCCATCGCGATCCCCGGCGTGATCACCCCGTACGTGCTCAACGGGCGGGTGCTCGCGGACGGCGGAATCCTCGATCCGCTGCCACTCGCCCCGATCCTCGCCGCCGGTGCCGACGTCACCATCGGTGTCAGTCTCGGGGCGGAGGAGCGCGACGTCGAGGGCGGCGCCCCGGCCCACGCGAGTGCGGAGCCGCGACCGGTCGACGAGTGGATCGGCCGCTTCCGCCGCAGCGCCGCGCAACTGCTCGAGCGCGACGTCGTCCGCTCGGTGGTCGGTCGCTTCGGCAGCGGGCAGGTGGCACGCAGCGATGCCGTGGAGGACGTGGCGCCCGAGGAGACCGAGGTCGTCGACGATCCGGTACCGGTCCCGAAGCTCAGCCGCTTCGAGGTGATGAACCGTTCGCTCGATCTGATGCAGTCGGCCCTCGCCCGGTATCAGCTCGCCGGGTACCCGCCGGACGTGCTCATCCGCGTCCCTCGCAAGTCGGGACGCAGCCTCGACTTCCACCGTGCGGCCGAGATGATCGCGCTCGGCCGCAGCCTCACGGAGTCCGCCCTCGACGCCGCGGGGCTCGGCGTCGCGCCGGTCGCCGAACCGGCTGACCCGGACACCGGAACCGCCTAGGCTGAGCCGGTGGAGACCGTACCGATCCAGCTGCCGGGCGGCACGACGACGCCGGTCCGCCTGTTTCCCGGTCCGGAACACCCGGCCCGCATCGACGCGCCACGGCCCGTGGTGGTGATCCTGCCCGGCCTCGGCATCCCGGCGGGCTACTACGAGCCCGTCGCCGAGGCGCTCACCGGGCACGGGTTCGACGCCGCGCTCTGCGAGCTGCCCGGGCAGGGCGACAGCCGCCCCCGTCCCGGACCCGACAGCGACTACGGCTACCAGGAACTGGTGGCCGTCGACCTGCCGGCGATGTTCGAGGTGGTGCACGAACGGTTCCTCGACTCCACCCCGTACCTCCTGGGGCATTCGATGGGCGGTCAGCTCGGGGTGCTCTATGCCTCCCGCAATCCCGGACGCCTCGGCGGGCTGATCCTCGTCGCCGCGGGCACCCCCTACTACCGTCACCACGCGGGCATCCGCGGGCCGGGTCTGCTCCTCGGGTCCGCGGCGATGTCGATCACCGCGAGCGTGGCCGGGTTCTGGCCCGGCGATCGGCTCGACGTCGCCGGTTTCGGCCGCCAGTCCCGGCTGCTCATCTCGGACTGGGCGCGCCTGGCCCGCAGCGGACGTTTCGAGCCCCGCGGCGCCGACGTCGACTACGAGCAGCGGCTGGCCGAGCTGAGCCTGCCGGTCCTGTCCGTCACCGTCGAGGGCGACGACATGACGCCCGTCCCCGCCGCCCGGCACCTGCTCGAGAAGATGCCCGCCGCGGACGTGACGACGTGGCACCAGTCCCGGCCGCTGGGGCACAACGGGTGGATCCGCGACAACGCGGACACCGTCGACCGCATCTCCGCCTGGTTGAAGGACCGGTGAGCGCGGCCTCCTACCGGGACAGCATGCGCTCGAGGAACGTGAACGTCAGTGCCGCCTTGAACGCGGCCTGGGCGTTGTCCGCGGCACCGCCGTGCCCGCCCTCGATGTTCTCGTAGTACCAGACCTCGTGCCCCTGTTCCTCGAGCCGGGCCACCATCTTCCGGGCGTGACCGGGATGCACCCGGTCGTCCCGGGTCGAGGTGGTGATCAGGATCGGCGGGTACGCCGCGTCCGGGTCGGTGTTCTGGTACGGCGAGTACTCGCGCAGGAAGGCCCATTCGTCGGGGTCGTCGGGGTCGCCGTACTCGGCCATCCACGACGCCCCGGCGAGCAGCAGGTGATACCGCTTCATGTCCAGCAGCGGCACCTGGCACACGATCGTCCCGAACAGTTCGGGGTAGCGGGTGAGCATCACGCCCATGAGCAGACCGCCGTTGCTGCCACCCTGGATGCCGAGCCGGTCGGCGGTGGTGATGCCGCGCGCGACCAGATCCCGCGCCACCGCGGCGAAGTCCTCGAACACCCGGGGCCGGTTCTCCTTCAGCGCCTGGGTGTGCCACTGCGGCCCGTACTCTCCGCCGCCGCGGATGTTGGCGATCACGTAGGTGTACCCGCGTTCGAGCCACGCCAGGCCCACGCCGCCGCTGTACGCCGGCACCATCGAGTTCTCGAATCCGCCGTAGCCGTACAGCAGGGTCGGCGCCGGGGACGAGGTGTTGCGGCCCACCACGAAGTACGGAACCTGGGTTCCGTCGTCCGAGGTGGCGAAATACTGTGTGACGGTCACGTTCTCGGCGTCGAAGAACGCCGGGGCCTGCTTGATCGGCTCCAGCGGGCTGCCGACCGTGCCGGACAGCAGCGTCGCGGGCACGGTGAAACCGCTGGAGTTGAGGAAGAATTCGTCGCTCTCGAGCGGGTCGACGTCGATCACGGAGGTGGAGGTCGCGGCCGGCACGTCCTCGAGGGGCCGATCGGTCCACCCGTCCGCTCCCGGGGTGAGCATCCGCACCTCGGTCTGCACGTCGCGCAGCGCGACCACCAGCAGGTGGTTCCGCGTCCAGGCGTACTGTTCCAGCGAGGTGTGCGCGTCCGGGGCGAACAGCACCGTCATCTCGCGCGACCCGGCCAGGAACTCGGGGTAGTTCGCGGCCAGCAGGGTGCCCGCCGGATGTCCGAGCCACGGCGACCGGGTCCTGATCAGCAGGTGGTCGCGGTACACGGAGACCTTCGCGTCGTCGGGGGCCTCGATCCGGACGAGCTCCCCGTCGGGCCGCAACTCGAAACGGTGCGACGTGTAGAAGTCGATCGCGCGCTCGACGAAACTGCGCTCGAAGCCGGGGGTGCGGTCGTACCAGGCGGAGACGGCGACGTCGGACTTGTCGCCCTCGTACACCGTCTCGGCCGCGGACAGCGGGGTACCGCGGCGCCAGCGCTTGGCCAGGCGCGGATATCCGGAGTCGGTGAGCGAGCCGTCGCCGAAATCGGTGCCGACGTACACGGTGTCCGCATCGATCCAGCCGATGTCGGTCTTCGCCTCCGGCACCGTGAAACTGTCCGGCCCGTCGACGAACTTCCGTGATTCCACATCGAACTCGCGGATCACGGTGGCGTCGGCGCCGCCGCGCGACAGGCCGATCAGGGCCCGGGACTGGTCGGGCCGCAGCACCTGCGCGCCCGACCACACCCAGTTCTCGCCCTCCGCCTCGGCGACCGCATCGAGGTCGACCAGCACGTCCCAGTCCGGGGCGTCGCGCAGGTACTGCTCCATGGTGGTGCGCCGCCACAGACCGCGCACGTGCCGAGCGTCGCGCCAGTAGTTGTACAGGTACTCGCCGCGACGCCGCGCGTACGGAATGCGCGCGTCGGTGTCGAGGACCTCCCGGATCCGGGACTGCAGCGTCTCGAACGCCTCGGTGCGGGTGTACTCGTCGACGGTGCGGTCGTTGTGCGCGCGCACCCACCCGAGTTGCTGGTCGCCGGTGACGTCCTCGAGCCAGAGGTACGGGTCGTTCGTGTCGTCGGTCATCTGGTGTTCGGCGCGGATACTCCCTCGTGCACGGGGGAGAGAAGGCGCCGTCCTCCTCTCGAGGGGTGTGAGGGTGTCGGGGAAACCTGTCGGTGGGTCCGGTTGGCGTGCCCGGTATGGGGGTCGAGGTGGTGCGCTACAACTACCGGTTGCGGCCGGGCAGTATCGCCGAACATGCACTGATGCAGGAGTGGCATCGTTGCCGATTCTTGTGGAACGAGGCGGTGCACCAACACAAGGCCGGTGGCAGGCCGACGTTCGGGAAGCTGGCCACGCAGTTGACCGAAGCGCGGAAA
>NZ_PCZU01000181.1:711-1457 GCF_002887785.1 Rhodococcus sp. ENV425 | reverse complement strand
CTCGTCGTGGTTGCGGGACGGTTCCCAGGTGGCGCAGCAGCAGACGCTGCGAACCTATGCACAAGCGTTGGAGGCATCCTTCACGGTGAAAGGGCGTGGCCGCCCCAGAGGCAAGTCGTGGAAGACGACGTCGCCGTCGCTCGAGTACACCCGGCGCGGCTTCCGGATCCGGGACGGGCGGTTGGTGCTCGCCAAGGGTGTCAGCATCCCGGTGGTGTGGTCGCGGGAGTTGCCGGCGGAGCCGTCGAGTGTGCGCATCACCCGCGATTCGCCGGGGCACTGGTACGCCTCGTTCGTGGTGACCCGCGAGGTGGAACCGGCACCGGGAGCCCCGAGCGGTTCCGGGATCGGTGTGGATTGGGGTGGGGCCCGGACCGCGACGACCACCGACGAGAGATTCGACCTGTCCTACGGTGGGCATCGGAAACGCTGCGCGGCGGAGCCGGCGAAAGCCCAACGGAAGACGGCGCGCCGCCGCGGGAAGGGCCACCCGCCGTCGAAGGGCTACCGGCGCGCCCGCACACACGCGGCGAAGATCGTGACGAAGGCCGCGTGCCGGAACCGGCACGAGGCGCGGGTGTGGGCGAAACGTGTGGTCGACAACCAGGAGTTGATTGCGGTGGAGGATTTCCGGCCGCGGTTTATGGCGAGGTCGACGATGGCTCGTCAGGCCGCGGACGCGGCGATCGGGTCGGCGAAACGGGAGTTGATCGAGCGGGGCAGCCGGGCCGACCGGAAGGTGGTGA
>NZ_PCZU01000181.1:0-701 GCF_002887785.1 Rhodococcus sp. ENV425 | reverse complement strand
CACGACCATGACGTGTTCGAGGTGTTTCGCGAGAACCAAGCAGCGTCTCGAACTCGCGGAACGGATCTTCCGGTGCCAGGGCTGCGGCTATATCGCATGCCGGGACCGGAACGCTGCCAGAGTGGTTCTGGCTGTGGCGGAGCGTGGCCACACCGGTGTCGACGACGTCAGTCAATCGGATCACCTCCTTCGGGTCGGTGCTGCGGTTGCGGTCTGAGCTGGGAATCTCCTGCCTTCAGGCAGGAGAGGCGTTGAGCGCAATTGTTACTCATCCGGCCCCGGGCGACCCGGTGGGGACCGCGGCGCGCGACGCAAACGCCGCACCCGCCACACTGGCGGCATGCAGCTCCACCCCTCCGACGCCCAGCGGGACTGGCTCGACGACCGCGTCCGCAGCGACCAGTTCCTGCTGTTCTGCTTCGAGGAGCCGGCCGGCGACCCCGGCCACCTGGTGGCGGAGCTGCGGCGACGGGCGTCGGCCGTCGTCGAGCTGCGGCTGCACGCCGTGGCGGTGCCGGGCGATCTGGACTATCCGTACTGGGCGACCGGGCCCGTCGGCGCCGACCGGTTCGTCGTGCACCGGCTGCCGGATCCGTCCTGGCCGGGCGTGCAGGAGGCCCTCGGTGAGCTGCTCACCGACCGGCTCGACATCCGGGCCTCGCCGTGGCGGCTGCACCTGTTGCCCGGCGTGACGGGGGCAC
>NZ_PCZU01000023.1:0-3806 GCF_002887785.1 Rhodococcus sp. ENV425 | reverse complement strand
GAGGTTGCGCTCCTCGTCCTCGTCGAGCCCCTTCGCGCGCAGCGCGGCCGGAGCGGGCGCGGGAGCAGGAGGTGCCGGGGCGGGAGCAGGCTTCGCCAGGGTGGGGGCGGCCTGCGCCGTGACGGCCGCGGACGCGGCGGTGACGCTGACGCCCGGGGCCGGCTGCGGCTGCGCCGCCTCGACCTGCAGGTTGAACAGGAATCCGACGGACTCCTCCTTCAGGCCCTCGAGCATGCCGATGAACATGTCGTAGCCCTCCCGCTGGTACTCGACGAGCGGGTCGCGCTGCGCCATCGCCCGCAGGCCGATGCCCTCCTTGAGGTAGTCCATCTCGTAGAGGTGCTCGCGCCACTTGCGGTCGAGCACCGACAGCAGGACGCGGCGCTCGAGCTCGCGCATGCCGCCCTCGCCGGCGACGGCGTCGATCTCCGCCTCGCGGCGGGCGTACGCGGCGCGCGCGTCCTCCAGCAGGGCCTCGCGCAGTTCCTCGCGGCTGAGGTCCGCGGGCTCGCCGTTCGTGGAGACGGTGAGTTCCTTGTGGTCGATGCCCACCGGGTAGAGGGTCTTCAGCGCCGTCCACAGCTGCTCGAGGTCCCAGTCCTCGACGTAGCCCTCGGCGGTGGCGCCGTCGACGTACGCGGTGACCACATCCGCGATCATGTGCTCGACCTGGCCCTCGAGGTCCTCCCCGCGGAGGATGCGGCGGCGCTCGTCGTAGATGACGGTGCGCTGCTGGTTCATCACCTCGTCGTACTTCAGGACGTTCTTGCGGATCTCGAAGTTCTGCTGCTCGACCTGCGTCTGCGCGCTCTTGATGGCCTTCGAGACCATCTTCGCCTCGATCGGCACGTCGTCGGGCAGGTTCAGGCGGGTCATGATCGACTCGAGCGCCGCGCCGTTGAAGCGGCGCATCAGCTCGTCGCCGAGCGAGAGGTAGAAGCGCGACTCACCCGGATCGCCCTGCCGGCCGGAACGGCCGCGCAGCTGGTTGTCGATACGGCGGGACTCGTGCCGCTCGGTGCCGAGGACGTACAGGCCGCCCGCCGCCCGGACCTTGTCGGCGTCGGCCTTGACCTCGGCGTTGATCCGCTCGATCACCTCGTCCCAGGCCGCCTCGTACTCCTCGGGCGTGTGGACCGGGTCGAGACCCCGCTTGCGCAGCTCCACGTCGGCCAGGATGTCCGGGTTGCCCCCGAGCACGATGTCGGTACCGCGACCGGCCATGTTGGTGGCGACGGTCACCGCGCCGGACCGGCCGGCCTCGGCGATGATCGTCGCCTCCTGCTCGTGGAACTTGGCGTTGAGCACGTTGTGCGGGATGCCGCGCTTGGTGAACTGCTTGGACAGGTATTCGGAGCGTTCGACGCTGGTGGTGCCGATCAGGACCGGCTGGCCCTTGGCGTGGCGCTCGGCGACGTCGTCGACGACGGCCGCGAACTTCGCCTCCTCCGTCTTGTAGATCAGGTCGCCCTGGTCCGCGCGGACCATCGGCTTGTTCGTCGGGATCGGGATCACGCCGAGCTCGTAGATCTGGTGCAGCTCCGCGGCCTCGGTCTCGGCGGTGCCCGTCATGCCGGAGAGCTTGTCGTAGAGGCGGAAGTAGTTCTGCAGCGTGATCGTGGCGAGCGTCTGGTTCTCCGCCTTGATCTCGACGCCTTCCTTGGCCTCGATGGCCTGGTGCATGCCCTCGTTGTAGCGCCGTCCGACGAGGATGCGGCCGGTGAACTCGTCGACGATGATCACCTCGCCGTTGCGGACGATGTAGTCCTTGTCGCGCTGGTACAGCTCCTTGGCCTTGATGGCGTTGTTGAGGTAGCTCACCAGCGGCGAGTTCGCCGCCTCGTACAGGTTGTCGATGCCGAGCTGGTCCTCGACGAGCTCCACCCCCGCCTCGTGCACGCCGATGGTGCGCTTCTTGATGTCCACCTCGTAGTGGACGTCCTTCTTCAGCAGCGGCGCGATCCGCGCGAACTCGGCGTACCACTTGCTCGACGCGTCGGCCGGGCCCGAGATGATCAGCGGCGTGCGGGCCTCGTCGATGAGGATCGAGTCGACCTCGTCGACGATCGCGAAGTTGTGGCCGCGCTGCACGAGATCGTCGAGCGAGTGCGTCATGTTGTCGCGCAGATAGTCGAAGCCGAACTCGTTGTTGGTGCCGTAGGTGATGTCCGCGGCGTACGCGGCGCGCCGCTCGGCGGGCGGGAGGCCGGACAGGATCACCGCGGTCTCGAGCCCGAGGGACCGGTGCACCCGGCCCATCCACTCGGAGTCGCGCTTGGCGAGGTAGTCGTTGACCGTCACCACGTGCACGCCCTCGTCGGCGATGGCGTTGAGGTAGGCGGGCAGCACACAGGTCAGGGTCTTGCCCTCACCGGTCTTCATCTCGGCGATGTTGCCGAAGTGCAGCGCCGCGCCGCCCATGATCTGAACCGGGTAGTGCTTCTGGCCCAGCACCCGCCACGACGCCTCGCGGGCCGTCGCGAACGCCTCGGGCAGCAGCTCGTCGAGGGTCTCGCCGTCCTGGTAACGCCGGCGGAACTCGTCCGTCTTGGCCCGCAACTGCTCGTCGGTGAGCGTCTCGAACTCGGGTGAGAGGGAATCGACGTGGTCGGCGATGTGCTTGAGCCGCTTGACCATGCGACCTTCACCGACTCGGAGCAGCTTCGACAGCGACAGCACGGGCGTGTTCGTCCTCAATCTCGGGTACAGCACGGGCAACGAAAATCCGGCCGAGGCCTGTATCGACCCCGGCCGGATTCCATGGTAGGCGGTCTTTCAGCGAGGTGACGACGGGCGACCGCTCGGCAGGGTGGCGCGCGAGGCGCCGCCGCTCCGCGGTGCGGTCGTCACACCAGCCGGATCAATCCGTAGTCGAACGCGTGCCGGCGGTAGACGACCGAGGGACTGTCGGTCTCCTTGTCGTGGAACAGGTAGAAGTCGTGCCCCACCAGCTCCATCTCGTACAGCGCGTCGTCGACGGTCATCGGCTCGGCCGTGTGCTCCTTCGTGCGCACGATCCGGCCCGGACCTGTGGGCTCGGGCTCGTGCTGTTCCAGCGAGATCTCCGGTGAGATGCCGAGGGAGTCGTCCTTGGCGAGTTGCGCGGTGGCCTCGGCGACCGAGACGGGGGTCTTCTCCCCGTGGTGCACCTTGCGGCGGTCCTTCGTGCGACGCAACCGCGACTCCAGCTTGTCCGTCACAGACTCGAAGGCGGCGTAGAAACTGTCCGCGGACGCCTCCGCGCGCACCACCGGTCCCTTGGCCCGAGCGGTGATCTCGACTCTCTGACAACTCTTCAGCTGCCGGCGATTGCGCTCGTGCTGCAACTCCACATCGAACAGGAAGATCGTCGGGTCGAAACGTTCGAGCCGAGCGAGCTTCTCGGACACGTAGACCCGGAAGTGATCCGGGACCTCGACGTTGCGCCCCTTGACGACGATGTCGGCGCGGGGACCGTTGGACTCCGCAGTACCGGCTTCGGCCTCTGCAGCGGGAACCTTGGACTTCGAAGGGATCGTCACTCGTACCTCCCGAGTACGGCCGGCGCAGCTCGCGCGCCGGCATGATCGACGAGCGCGAAACGCGCTCCGCCCGACACGACGGTCAGGGGCGTTTTGCGCCCGCTACCTGTGTTTTCGGGTCTGAGGGCGACGGTAGTACGGAACGGCGGGGAGTGCCACCGTTCCGTCGAATTTCACGCCGTGGTCACCTCGTGGCAGGACCGATGTCCCCTTTCTCGCGGACCCACGTCCCGCGGCGCAGGGCCCTCCGGCTCGCTACGCGGCGGCGATCACCAGCACCCCGCA
>NZ_PCZU01000180.1:5056-7634 GCF_002887785.1 Rhodococcus sp. ENV425 | reverse complement strand
GGCCGCTGCCGCCGCGCAGGCCGAGCACGATGCCGGCGATCAGGGAGATCAGACCGAGGATGCCGAGGATGATCGGCACGGTGCGACCGAAGAGGCTGAGGGTGTCGATGCCGTTCTTGGCCTGGTCCACCTGGAACTCGATGGTGTCCTCGTTGAACGGCAGGCTCACCTGCAGCACCGTCACCTCGGGACGGTTCGCCTCGCGGGCGTAGTACTGGTACTGCTGCTCCTGGCCCTTGATGACGACGCCGGTCTCCGGCTCGACCCACAGGTCACGAACGTTGGTGTACCACCGGGTCATGGTCACCGGCGTCTCGCCGCCCTCGACGCCCCACGTGGAGGCGGGCAGGCTCAGCTTGTAGGTCGGCACCGACGGATCGACCGTGGACAGGTCGATCGGCCCGACCTCGTGCCGGAAGTGGTAGACCTTGACGCCGTTGATCTCGGTCTCGTCGATGTAGTCGATCGGGAACGTCTCGCGCGCGTTCAGATCGAAGTACGGGTACGACTTCTGCTCGGTGCCGAACGGGAAGCGGTACTGCAGGCCGTCGCGGTTCGGGATCTCCGCCGGCGGCGCCGTCGCCGAGGTCTGGATGGTGCTGACGGCGTCCGGGTTCTCCTCCTGGGTGACGGGCATGCCGCTGACCCGGTCCACGGTGACCCGGTCGACGGTGGCGGAGACCAGGCCCGTGTCACCCTGCATGTCCAGGCGACGGACCGTCTGGCCGGCCTGCAGGGTCATGATGTCGGCGTCCGACGGCTCCTCCACGGTGACGAACCGCTGCGCCACGATCGGCACGTCGGTGTCGACCTGCGCCCGCCCCGACAGCAGTGCCCGCGCGTTGAGGATGTCGCCGGTGCCCTCGGCGACCGTGGTCACCTCGAGATCCAGCGGCGTCTTGGCGAGCTTGCCGACGGTATAGGTCGGGATCAGTATCGCCGCGACAATAAGGAAGGCGCCCAGGCCCACCAACGCCAATGCCAGTTTCCGGCCCGAGCCCGAACGCTCAGCCATGCTGTGTCTCCTCACTCAACGGTTCCATCGAGTACCCCCACCGGCAGCCGGTCTGCACGGATCGCCTGGCATCCGGCTCGCGAATACCACGTGAGCCCAGACACTAACAGGGCAGCCGCCCGGCGCGCGCCACCGCGCGGACTCGAGATCCCGGCTTCCCCGCCACGACCCCACCGGGCAGACTGTCCTCGATGACCAGCACCACCCCGCCCGTCGCCCCGGCTTCCGCGATCTCCGGATTCCTGCCGGCGCTCGAGGGCATGCGCGGATTCGCCGCCGTCGGTGTCCTGATCACGCACGTGGCGTTCCAGACCGGGGCGGTGGACGATCCGGTGCTCGGCCGCATCTGGGGCCGGTTCGACCTGGCCGTCGCCCTGTTCTTCGCGCTGTCGGGCTTCCTGTTGTGGCGGCCGCACGCGGCGGCCGCGCGTGGTCTCGGGGCCGCGCCGCCCGCCGGGCGTTACCTGCTGTCGCGGGCCACCCGCATCCTGCCCGCGTACTGGGTGGTGGTGTGCGTCGTGCTGCTCCTGCTGCCCGGGGCGGGCAGCGGCTGGCGGCTGTGGCTGGCGAACCTGACCCTGGTGCAGGTGTTCGTGCCGCTGAGCCTCACCGAGGGACTGACCCAGATGTGGAGCCTGTCCGTGGAGGTGGCCTTCTATCTGTTGCTGCCGCTGTTCGCCGCGGCGCTCGCCGGGCTGCGCGGCGACCGGGCCCGGTTCCGCGTCCCGCTGCTGCTCGCCGTGAGCGCGCTGTCGCTGATGTGGGCGTGGCTGCCGGTCCCCACCCCGGGCCACATCAACCACGACAACTGGCTGCCGGGTTATCTGCCGTGGTTCGGCGCCGGCATGCTGCTCGCCGAACTCGTGTCGGGCGAACGGACCTGGGTGCACCGGCTCGCCTCCCACCGGGTGCTCATGGCGGGGATCGCCGTGGCCGCATTCGCGTTGTCCACCACGTCCCTCGGTGGGCCGGAGGGGCTCGTGACGCTCGAGCCGTGGCAGTACAACGGCAAGATCCTCCTCGGTGCGCTCATGAGTTTCGCGTTGCTGGCGCCGCTCGTCCTCGCGCCGCGCGCCGAGCACCGCATCCTGGCGAGCGGGCCGGCGCTGACCGTGGGCCGATGGTCGTACGGCATCTTCATCTGGCACCTGGCGGTGCTGTCCATCGTCTTCCCGGTCTTCGGGCTCATCCCGTTCCAGGGCGACTTCTGGTTCGTGCTCGCGGTCACGCTGGTGCTGAGCATCGCCGTCGCGTCGGTCAGCTACGCGCTCGTCGAGGAGCCGGTGCGCCGGGAGGTCAGGCGCCGCCAGCGCCGCGTCGCGACCACCGCAGAACGCGTCGCAGACTCCGCCGCGCCCTGAGCGAGACCGGCAGCGCCGCGAGCCCCAGCGCGACGAGCCCGCACAGCGCGGCGAACTGGATCGCGAACGAGTGCCCGACGTAGCCGCCCGGCGCTCGCCACGGCCCGGTGGACAGCAACGCCATCGCCGTCATGGTGGCGGCCCCGGTCACGACGACGAGCGTGCGGGCGGCCACGTCGCGGCCCCAGCGCGCGCCCACCGC
>NZ_PCZU01000180.1:0-4994 GCF_002887785.1 Rhodococcus sp. ENV425 | reverse complement strand
ACCGCACCGGCCGCGAGGGTCGCGACGGCCAGGACGCCGGCGAAGCCGACGGTCGTGCTGCCCCACACCCGTGGCGGCGGTCCCGGGTCGGCGACGGGGCGCCGGCGCGGCCAGGCCGCGAGCGCGAACAGCGGCAGCAGCAGGAGCAGACCGCCGAAGATGCCGAGGCGGTACCAGCGGTCGGTGGCGAACTCGAGCGTCACGGTGCCACCGGCCCCGGCGGGCACGACCCAGCCCTGCTGCCAGCCGTCGACCACCACGGGCGTCAGTTCGGTGCCGTCCGCGGCCGTGGCGACCCAACCGACGTTGGTGCTCTCCGGCACGACGACGATCCGCTCCCGCTCGGCCGCAGGCACCTCGAGTTCGCGCAGGTTCTCCGTCCAGGTGCCGACGGCGAGCTCGGTGGGTTCGGGCGACGGCGGGCTCACGGCGCCGGGCACCGGCAGCCGCAGCGTCCCGACGGTGAACGCCTGGCCGGGGTCCAGCTCGACGTCGACGTGCCCGGCGGGCAGCGGCGCGACGGTCTCGTCGCACAGGGTGGCGGGTACCTCGACCCCCGCGGCGAGGTCCGCGACGGTCGCGGTGACCGACGTCCGGTAGGTGCGGCCGTCGACGGTCAGCACGGGCCCGGCGTCGCACCCGACGGTGACCTGCCGCTCGTACACCGGGTCCTGCGGGCCGATCGGCCCGTCCGGGCCGAGCACGGTCACCTCCGCCAGTCCCGGCGGGCCGACCTTGGCGAAGCCGAGCACGGTCTGGTCCAGCACGTCGTCCCAGCCGACCAGGCTGAGCACTACCCGGTCCGTGACGTATGGTTCGAGATCGATTGTCGCTGTTGATGATTCGATATCGCGCACCTGCGGGCCGTTGCCGAGGTCGACGGCGACGCGGGTCGGCCGCGCCGGCAGCGGTCCCGGGCTCGGCGCCACCTCGAGGCCGGTGACCAGCTGCGGGGACGGCAGGTCGAGGGTGAGGGTCGGTCGCGGTGCCCCGGGCCGCACCGCCTCCTCCGACGCCGTCCACGTCGTCCGCGGATCACCGTCGGTGGCGGCGAACGCGGAGCCCTGCAGGTCCACGACGTCGGCGGCGCCGCGGGCGACCACCCGGTCCGGCAACGCGGCGACCTCGGCGAGCGCCGGGCCGGGCCGTCCCCGCACCCACGGCTGCGGCGCCACCGACGTCGCGTCGGGCACCGACAGGGTGCGGGTGAAGACGTTCGGCTCCTCGGGTGCGACGGCCAGGCCCCGCGCGCACCGCACCCGGTCGGGGGTGTCGACGCAGCTGCCGCGGCCGGGCAGCTCCTGACCGAGGTTCCAGCCCCGCACGGCGGCCCCGGCGGCGACGTCCGGCAGCACGATCCGCTGCCGGATGTCGACGGGCCGCGGGTTGTCCCGGTCGGTGAAGTCGTCCACCGCCACCTCGGTCAGCCCGAACTGGTTGCCCACGGATCCGTCCTCGGTGCGGGTGGAGGTGATCCGGATCCAGGTCGTCCGTCCGAGCGGCAGCGCCACCGTCTGTTCCCGGCCGGGCTTCTCGATGCGCACGGCGGTGCTGCCGCGGTCGGTGGTCACCTCGAGCCATTTCACCGGCGTGCCGATCGCGCCGGGGCTGGTGCTCAGCCGGAGCAGCCCGGCCTCGATGGGCCGGTCGAGGTCGAGTTGCAGCCATTGCCCGACCGCGGACTCGAGGCCGTTGCTGTGCCAGCCGGTGGTCGGGTCGCCGTCGACGGTGGCCGCCGGCCCGCTGCCGACGGAGGTGCCGCCGAGCTGGGTGGCGTCCGACGCGGAGCTGGACACGCTGATCCGCGCGCCCTCCCACTCGGCGCGCACGAGGTCGGTGTCCGGCACCGGGTAGTCCGGCACGAGGTTGTAGGTGCGCCGCGGGTCGCCGGCGGCGCGGATCGCCGAGCTGTGGTGGTCGACCTGGCCGTAGTCGGTCTCCCGGTCGGTGGGGGTGTCGGTGACGACGACGTCGCCGACGGGCAGGCCGGCCCGGCTCGCGTCGGCCGCGAGCAGCGCGGGGCCGGTGTTCCCCGGCTCGGCGTCGTCGAGCCGCAGCAGAGCCTCGGGACCGCCCTGGACGCGGGGAACGGTCGCCGCGTCCACGGCGTACGGGCCGACCGGCGCGCCGGGCACGTCCACGCGGTAGATCTCGATCGCCCGGTAGGCCGGTCGCAGGTCGGAGTCGGCGGTGAAACCCTCCTCGAAGTTCCGGGTGATCTCGTTGCCGAACTCGGCGACCCGCACGAGCCCGGGGGAGCCCTCGATCGCCCGGTGCACGAGCACCGGCCGCGCCGACGGCGACGTCTCCGGGTCGAGGTCGTTGCGGATCACCACGTAGCCGATGCCCTGGCCGCGCAGCGTCGCCGCCAGGCCGGGGGTGGGCCGGCCGTCGGCCAGGTGCCGCTGCACCGCGTCCAGGGCCCGGATCGCGCCGGGCGGCACGAGCGGCACGGCGTCGCGGGAGGCCCACGGCGTCGACGCGAGCGGCTGGATCGGCTCGTCGCGGGTCAGGCCCCAGATCTGGCTGCCGAACGGGGCGCCCGGCACGATCAGCGCGCGTTCCCCGCGGGCCGAGGTGTGCTCGTCGAGCCACGCGGCGGTCTCGTGCCAGTATCCGGGCACCGCGTCGTAGGCACCGCGCGGGGCGAGCCGGCCGGTCCACGCGAGCGACGTCGCGAGGGTCAGCGCCACGAGGATCAGGGTGGTGAACGCGACCATGGGCTGGCGTTCGGGGTGGGCGAACGCGGTCCGGGCCTGCCGCCACGGCACCGCGCCGGGCAGCGGCACCCGGCGCAGCAGGTGCGCGAGCCCGAGCACGAGCGGCAACCGCACCAGCGGTTCGAGCTTGTGCACGTTGCGCAGCGGGGCGCCGGCCGAATCCAGGAAGAACCGCACCTGCTCGGCGATCGGCGAGCCGAGTTCACCGACGTACCCGGCGGCCAGCCCGGCGATGCCGGCGAACAGGATCAGCGCCCACCGCCCCCGGGCGGGCATCGACCGCATCGCCAGCCCCGCGAGGCCCGCGGCGGCGAGCAGGCCGGTGACGAGGACCGCCGCGGGCTGGGTGACGAGCACCGCGCCGGCGATGCGCTCGGGGGAGACGAACGGGGTCCAGCTGCCGGTGCCGCGCAGCACCTCCGCCAGCGACGTCCACTGCGTCGTCACCCCGGACGATTCGATGTAGTCCAGGAACGGGGGACTGACCCGGCCGAGCAGCAGCAGCGGCACGATCCACCACAGCACCGCGACGACGCAGCTCGGGATCCACCACAGCGTGAACCGCCACCACCGCCGGTTCGGGCGGTGCGCGATCCACCACAGCCCGGCGACGAGGCACGCGGCGACGGTGGCGACGGCGTTGATCGCGCCCATGAGGGCCACCGCGACGGCGGACTGCGCGGCGAGCTGCGGTGCTCCCCGCCGGTGCGGGAGCGCCCGGTCGCCGTCGAGGTAGCGCACGAGCGGCAGCAGCACCCACGGCGCCAGCATCATCGGCAGCGTCTCCGACGAGATGGATCCGAGGGTGGTCAGCACGCGGGGGGAGAGTGCGAACGTCGCCGCGGCGATCAGCCGGGAACCACGGTTGCCGACGCCGAGCGCCTCGGCGAGCCGCACCACGCCCCAGAACCCGGCGAGCAGCAGCAGCGCCCACCACACCCGTTGGGTGATCCACGGGGGGACGTGCAGGAGCTGGCCGACGGCGAAGAAGGAGCCGTGCGGGAAGAAGTAGCCGTACGCCTGGTTCTGGACCTGGCCGAGCGGGGCGAGGCTGCTCCACTGGTGGGCGGCGCGGGTGAGGAACCCGAGGGGGTTCTGGGTCAGGTCGTACTTGGTGTCGGCGACGATCAGGCCGGGGGCCTGCGCGAACGCCAACAGCAGCGACACCACGGCGGCCCCGTACAACCACCGCCTGGAGAGGGGGTCGGCGGACGGTGCCCCACCGGGGTGGGGCACCGCGCCGTGGGAAGTGCGTGAACTCGTCGCGTGGATGGCGCCGTCAGCGGCTGCCGTACTCAACCTGGTTCAGCAGGGAGGAATCGGCGTTGCCGCTGCGGTCGACCTCCGGGCGGGTGTTCTCCTGAACCGCCGCCGTGACCCCGAACACCGCCACGGCGCCGAGGACGGCGCCGATCGCCGCGCTGACCAGGCCCGGGCCCAGGAACTTCGCCATACCCATCTCCCCATCGTCCGTCGTCGGCTTCCGTGTGCAGCCGACATTCGTCGTGCGCGACGGTGCCGGAACCGGTCCGGCGTCGTTGCGCTCCGCGTCAAGGTATCACCCGCACGGGTGCGACTGTGGCCTGCTCCACTCGCGGCGGCCTAGAGGCCGAGCACGCCGAGCAGCGTGCGCAGCTTCGCGGTGGTCTCGTCGAGTTCGGCCTGCGGATCGGACGCCGCAACGATGCCCCCGCCGCCCCACGCGAGGGCCCGCCTGCCGTCGGCGCTGAGCTCGGCGCAGCGGATCGCCACCAGCCAGTCCCCGTCGCCGTCCCCGTCGCACCACCCCACGGCGCCGCCGTAGAAGCGACGGTCGCCCTCCGTGCTGCGGATCGCCGCGAGTGCGGCCTCGGTGGGCGTGCCGGCCACGGCCGGGGTCGGGTGCAGTGCCGCTGCCAGCGTCAGGGCGTCCGTGCGGGGGTCGCGCAGGGTGGCGGTGATCGGGGTGGCCAGGTGCCACACGTCGCTCGTGGCGGTCAGCACGGGCGTGCCCGGGATCTCCAGTTCGCTGCACAGCGGGGTCAGGCGGGAGCGGATCCAGTCGATGACGAACGCGTGCTCGGCGAGGTTCTTCGCCGAGGCGAGCAGCTGCCGGCCCGCCTCACGGTCGGCGCCGGGGTCGGCGCAGCGGGCGGCGGTGCCCGCGAGCGGACGGCACGTGACGGCGTCGCCGCGGCGGCTGACCAGCAGTTCGGGCGTCGCGCCGACCAGGGTGTGGCCGCGGTACCGCTCGCCGGCGGCGCTCAGGTCCGCCGCGTAGACGTGGGCGGTGGG